>NZ_CAUTBW010000027.1:0-33125 GCF_963536905.1 uncultured Alloprevotella sp.
GTGAAATGTTTAGGGACTGCCAGAATTTAACTTCCCTCAATCTCTCCAACTTCAATACGGAGAACGTGCAAAACATGAGTGAAATGTTTAGGGACTGCCAGAATTTAACTTCCCTCAATCTCTCCAACTTCAAGACGAAGAACGTGCAATACATGAGGCAAATGTTTTATGGCTGCTCAAGTTTAACTTCCCTCAATCTCTCCAACTTCAATACAGAGAACGTGCAAGGCATGAGTTCAATGTTTGAGGGCTGCTCAAGTTTAACTTCCCTCAATCTCTCCAACCTCAATACAGAGAACGTGTACAACATGAGTTCAATGTTTGAGGGCTGCTCAAGTTTAACTTCCCTCAATCTCTCCAACCTCAATACAGAGAACGTGCAAAACATGAGCTATATGTTTTCTGGCTGCCAGAATTTAACTTCCCTCAATCTCTCCAACTTCAATACAGAGGACGTGCAAAACATGGTGGGAATGTTTTATGGTTGCCAGAATTTAACTTCCCTCAATCTCTCCAACTTCAATACAGAGGACGTGCAAGACATGAGGGAAATGTTTTATGGCTGCAAGAGTTTAACTTCCCTCGATCTCTCCAACTTCAAGACGGAGAAGGTGCAAAGCATGAGATTTATGTTTTCTGGCTGCCAGAATTTAACTTCCCTCGATCTCTCCAACTTCAATACAGAGGACGTGCAAGACATGAGCTTTATGTTTGATGGCTGCCATAATTTAACTTCCCTCAATCTCTCCAACTTCAAGACGGAGAACGTGCAAAACATGAGCGATATGTTTTATGAATGCAATTCTCTACAAACCATCTATTGCAATAATACTTGGACTTGTTCAGAATCTTATGGAATGTTCTATGGTTGTACAAATCTCAAAGGAGCAGTGCCCTATGATGCAAGTAAGAGGGATGCTTCCATGGCGAATCCCACTACAGGATATTTCACAAAGAAAGAAAGTACGGGAATTGTTACGGCTACCACTGAAGCCAATGCAAACATCCAGGCGATTTACTCTACTGACGGACGCAGACTTAACGAGCTACAGCGCGGACTGAACATCGTCCGTATGAGCAATGGAACTACGCAGAAGATTCTCCGCAAGTAGTGTTCTCCCTACAATAGAAATTTCCCCACTAACTGCTCGCTGCGAGTAAGTTTGTGGGGATTTTCTTTGGTATGAAAACAATCATCTGCAAAACACGGAAAGGAGGGAGAGAGAAAAAAGCGAGAAAAAGGAAGAGTTTGTAACGGAAAGATATGGGGCTACGACAAGAAATCCGTATTTTTGCCCAATATGCCGAAATCAAACAAGTTAAGAAAAATAGGAAAGGTGGCACTATGGGTGGTTTGCACACCAATAGACCTCTTCCTCATACTGGCCCTACTGGTTTATCTTCCACCAGTTCAGAACTTTATAGTCCAGCGCGTTTGTACGCATTTCAGCGAAACAACAGGCGTTCAGTTTTCCGTCGATAATGTTCGACTGGCTTTTCCGTTGGATCTCAACGTGAATGGTGTGAAAGCTGTGCAGAAAGGCGACACGCTGCTCAACGCACGCACCGTTCGACTCAATTTGGAAATGCTCCCTCTCTTTCATGGGCAAGCCAATGTGAGTGGAATTGAATTAGACGTGTCGCGAATAGATACAAAAAACTATATCTCAAACACACGCATCAAAGGAGTTGTGGGGCATCTCACAGCAGAAACGAAAGGCGTGAATTGGCAAAAACAGGACGTTCATGTTCAGTTGGCACAACTGCGCAATTCAGACATAACAGTGGCTCTCGCCGATAGTGCGCTCGACGATACTACGACCACCAAGAGCCATTGGCGCATACGTGTGGACGAAGCCTGTCTCGAAAATGTCAAAGCTCGTGTAGCATTGGCTGGAGCTTTGCCCACCACGCCTCCCCAAAAGGCGCATCACACTATTTGGGTGGCGGCTCAATTGAAAAAGGCGGTGCTCACCGATGGCGACTTCGACACGGGTAAGGCGTATTATGCCTTCCGCAGCTTGAATATCAAGAAGGGGAATGTCGCTTATACGCCCAATGGGGCTGACGGCACTTGGACACCAAAGAATCCCATCCCTGCAATTCCTGCCGACCGTCAACGAAACCACAAAGATAGTTTGCGCATTGCCTACACTTATACCGATAACGTGGCAGAATTGGAACGCTGGAATCCTTTTCCTGCAGAGACAACAGCGCGCGGAAAACAATGGAAGTTCCGCACAGCCTCCAGCAATTCAACTACACTACAAAAGCCCACAAAGCCATTCGATCCAACAAACGTTGTAGTGACAGGGCTAAACGCACAAATAGACACGCTCAGTTACAACCGCGCAGGCATTTTGCGCTTGGGTGTGCGCCACGTTGCCTTACAGGAGCAATGCGGTTTTGCAGTGAAACAGCTCAGCGGAGCGGTGTATCTTGACAGCACACACATAGTGCTTCCTGCCCTCAACCTAAAAACGCCCTATTCTTCGCTGCGTGCCACGATAAATCTACCCTTCTCAGCTTTTGACAAAGGCAGTCGTACTTCAGTTAGTTTGAACCTCGTTGCAACATTAGGGGCACCTGATGTGAAAAACTTGGCGCGCGGTTATCTTCCTGCTCGTTATCTCCGCCTCTATCCCAACCGAACGCTTTCGCTCAATGGACGTTTCTCGGGGAATTTGGCTCATCTTGTCTTCCAAAACACATCTATCAACCTACCAGGAATACTGACTTTCAAGGGTAATGGACGACTGGACGGCATCACGGGAAGTACGCCTTCGGCAAAAATGAATTTTGCGCTCCGCACGGGAACAACTCTCCCCTCACTCTTCAAAACTGTTTTGCCCGATGTGGCCAAAACAGTTAGTATTCCTGCTGCGATGGGGATGAAAGGTAACCTATCCTTCCACGGCACTGACTACCAACTCAACACGAACCTTGCAACAGGGCGCGGAAATGCTAAAGTGAAAGCACGAATTAATCTGCAAACAGAGGCCTTTGATGTTCGCGTTGATGCTCGCCAACTCGCATTGCAGCAGTTCCTACCTAATATGGGGCTATCGGCATTTAGTGGGACACTCTCTGCACGTAGCAGAAGTTTCGATGTGCTTTCCCCCCGCGCCGGTCTCACGGTTGATGCTCATGTTCGTAGTTTTAACTACGCCAATTATGATCTAAGCGGACTAGCTATCACGGTTCGCCAACAAGGTAGTACATCGAACGCTCAGTTCAGCATTAACAACGCGCTACTTACTGGAAAAGGAACGCTCCAAGCTACATTAGGTAGAGACATCTTCGGCCGATTGTCGAGCAATTTTGAGAAAATCGATTTCCGCAGGCTGGGCTTAACGGCGGACACCCTGCAAGGTGGCGGTCAGATAGACCTAAGCTTCCGCACCAATCGCACATTTACGTCTTACTCTGCATCTGGCCGACTTTCCGATCTCTTGGCGATGACGCCTAATAGAGGTTTCACGCCGGGCGATATAGATTTCTCAATCGGGACGGGTAATGATTCAACCCACGTCTTTGCTACCAGTGGCGACATGGTACTTCGACTCGGAACACGGGGGAATGTTGATCGCCTTGTGCCGCGCCTCACGCGTTTCTTCAACCTGTTTGAAAAGCAACTGGCTCACCGTCAGCTCAATCAAGAGGTTCTCAAGAGTGAGCTACCAGTAATGGATTTCCATTTCGAAGCGGCACGTACCAATTTTGTGAGCGACTATTTACGCATTAAAGGGTATCAGTTCCGCACGGCTTATATCGATCTCCACACTCATCCCTCTTCGGGATTGTCGGGTCTCATCCGTGCTGACTCTATCACAACGGGTAAACTGCTTTTAGACAGTGTCAACTTAGCTATATCTCAAGATACTTCGGGCGTAGTTATTGATGGAAGTGTCCGAAACTACACGCGACGGAACCCAAATAAATTCAACGCACAGCTACATGGTTATGTCCTTTCTCAAGGAGCTGGAATACAAGCTAAGTTCTTTGATGCTGACGGAGATAAAGGTTTCGATGTGGGTTTGCGCGCCGACGTATTGCAAGATGGTATCAACATCGTTCTTTATCCCGAACAACCCGTTCTGGCTTATCGCAATTTTAGCATCAATAAAGACAACTACATTTTCTTGGGAAACAACAAACAGATTCGGGCGGATGTAAACTTAACGGCGGATGACGGTACAGGTCTTAAGATTTACTCCACAGCCACCGATAGTGTCAACGATATCACGCTTTCTGTGAACAATGTCAATTTAGGTGAGCTTTCCAATGTGCTTCCTTTCTTACCGAAGATGCAAGGTATGCTCTCGGGAGATATTCACTTCTTCGACGACCATAAGAGCATCAGTGCGATGGGTTCACTTCAAGCCAATAGTTTTGCTTTCGATGGTACACGCCTGGGACAGATTGGAGCTGATGTCACTTACTTGCCCAAATCGAACGGAGAACACTACGCTTCAGCCTTTATCAGTTCGGGTGGTATCGAAGTGCTCGAAGCAGAAGGTACATACGCTGACAAGAGCGGGGAATTTAACGTAAAAGGCAATCTACACGATTTCCCAATGCCTATGCTCAATGCCTTCCTTGAGGGAACTGATGTAGCATTACGCGGTAAAGCGGGAGGCGATTTCACGCTACAAGGAACAGCAAAGAACCCGATACTCAATGGCTCGTTAGATGTGGATTCTGGCCACGTTTACTCTGACGTCTACGGTTTTGACTTCCGCATGGAAGAAAAGCCTGTTGCTATCAACAACTCTAAGGTGCATTTTGAAAATTACAACCTATATTCTACAGGGAAGAATCCGCTTGTTCTCAATGGCGACATAGACATGAGCAACACTAGCAAAGTATATTTAGACTTCAATGTAAAAGCAAAAGATTTCGAGCTTATCAATGCGCAACGTAAGCGCAATTCGCTAGTGTTTGGAAAAATCTATGCCGACTGCCAAGGTACGCTAAAAGGTACGGTAGATAATCTGTCTATTCGAGGACAACTCGATATTCTCGATAATACAAATATGACATATATTCTGAAGGATTCCCCCATCTCCGTAGACAATCGTCTTGAAGACCTTGTGAAGTTCACAAATTTCACTGATCCCGAAGAAGAAACAGAAAGTGAAGAACAAGCCTCATCCAGCTATGATCTCGCGCTGGGTATCAATGTCAACGAAGGAGCCCACTTCAATTGTCTCCTCTCCGAAGATGGACAGAACTATGCCAATATTGAAGGCGGCGGCAACCTAACATTCCGCATCACACATCAAGGAGATATGCGCCTCACTGGTCGACTAACGGCAAGTTCGGGCGAGATGAAATATGAACTACCTGTCATTCCACTCCGCACATTTAAGCTGGTGGAGGGCAGCACTATCGACTTCACAGGCGACCCTACCAATCCTCGACTCAACGTAACAGCACTGGAGCGCATGAAAGTGCTCGTCACAGAAAACGAGCAACAGCGCAATGTTGCTTTTGATGTTGGCGTTTCTATCACCAACACGCTCGACAAAATGGGGCTCGAATTCACCATTGCTGCTCCCGAAGATTTAAGTGTTCAAAACCAATTGGCCGCCATGTCGAAGGAACAACGCAACAAAGCGGCTGTGGCAATGATGGCAACAGGTATGTACCTCACCGACTCAAGCTCAATGAAGAGTGGCTTTAAGGCAAACAATGCACTAAACGCTTTCCTCCAAAATGAGATTCAGAACATTGCTGGTAATGCACTAAAGAGCGTCGATTTGAGCGTGGGCGTAGAAACCGGAACATCGCTCGCCGGTACACAAACCACTGACTATTCTTTCCAATTTGCTAAACGCTTCTGGGACGATCGTATCCGCGTTATCATCGGAGGGCGTGTCAGTGCAGGTAAGAATGCAGACAATCGTGCAGAGAGCATTATCAACAACGTGAGCGTTGAATACCGAATGAACCAAGGGGCAACTCGCTATTTGCGTGTCTTCTACGATCGCGACCAGCAAGATCCGCTCGAAGGACAGCTCACAAAAGCTGGTTTGGGATACTCTGTGCGCAAAAAGACGGATAAGTTTGGCGATCTCTTCATCTTCTGGCGCAAGAGAGAGAAAAAATAAGTCGATATATTGCTCTCGTCCGCTGAAGCGGAAAAGCCAAAAGAGAAACCATTCTAAAAGAGAAACCATTCTATAAGAGAAAGTAACAATGAAACAAAACAAAATATTTTCCCAGCGGGTAGCACGTGCTATAAGTATTCGTTCATTTTCGAGAAGTTCGAGAAATACAACGGGACTTGTACTACTCCTTTTGCTGTTCCTCACTTCGTGCTCCACTACATCTAAATTGCCCAGTGATGAGCAATTGTATATCGGCATCGACAAGATTTCTTACACTAACACTCCCGTAAAGAAAAGCAAGATTCGACTCGACTCGGTGGGCGTTATCACAACCATTGCAGATGTAGCAAATACGGTGAGTGATGTTTTGTCAGGACGAACAGATGGCAACACGATTGACAAGCTCAAAGATGCAGCTCTAAACGGAAAAAAAACTAAAGCTGAGCAGAAAGCTGAAAAACAAGCTGAAGCGGCAGAACGTGCTATCAATAAAGAAGCTTTTGAAACAGCGCAAGAGGAAGTGGAAGCCGTACTCTCCTATCCTCCTAACAATGCGCTTTTCGGTTCTTCATATCTGCGCTCTCCTTTCCAGTTGGGGTTGTGGTTCTATAATGGCTTCGTTGATGCTAAGTCTGGTTTGGGAAAATGGATCTATAAATGCTTTGCTCAGCAGCCGGTCTATGTCTCAACGGTTAATCCTGATATGCGCATCAAGGTGGCACAAAACACTCTTCAGAATTATGGGTACTTCCGTAGCAAAGTGAAATACAAAATTATAGAACAGAAAAATCCCAAGAAAGCTAAAATTCATTACACGGTGAATGTTGGACCGTTGTCGCGTTTCGACTCAATTCAATACTATTCGTATGGTGCACGGCAAGACAGTCTGCTTCATTCCACGAAATCGAGCCGCCTCTTAACAAAAGGTGCACCTTTTAGCGTCGTGAAACTGGCAAATGAACAAACGCGTATCGGTTCGCTCCTCAGAGAGAACGGCTACTATTACTGGCAAGACGACTACACCACTTATCAAGCCGACACCTTACTCCGCGAAAATTTTGTGCAACTCCGTGTGATGCCCAAATCCAATATCCCTGCTGTTGCTAATCACCCGTGGTACATTGGACAAACATATATAAACGTACGACGCAATGAAGAGGAACAATTGAACGCCTCACATACAAATCAGAATTTCACTTATACGTATGGAGGCAATAAGATGCCGCTACGCTCCAGTATGTGGCGCCACGCCGTCATGCATAGTAAAGGCGAGTTGTATCATTATACCGATCAGCGCAACACTCTGGAGAAGTTGAACAAAATAGGTGTTTTCAATATGCTTGATGTTAGCTATGTACCGCGAGACACTGCTGCTAATTGCGACTCGCTTGATGTCTACATTTCGGCACAAATGGGCAAACGCTACGATTCTGATTTTGAAATGAACACTACCCTCAAGAGCAATCAGCAAGTAGGCCCGGGTTTGTCGTATGAGATGAACAAGCGTAACGCTTTTCGTGGTGGAGAAACTGTTTCGTTCAAAATATTTGGTTCGTATGAATGGCAGTTTGGCTCAAGTATCCGTAGCAACAACTCTTTACTAAACAGTTACGAATTAGGCTCACAGCTCTCTTTCACTTTCCCACGCTTCTTTGCACCCATCATTTCGCACCGTCGTCTCAACTTCCCCGCCGAAACAACATTTGCTCTCAACGGCGACTGGAAGCGTCGAGCTGGTTTCTTCACCTTGGTGAGTGCCGGACTAAGTGCAACATACAACTGGTATAAGAGGTCGAACATGCTCCATGAGCTAACGCCACTCAGCATCGACTTCAACAACACCATCAACACTTCCCACACCTACGACTCTATCATGGCTGCCAACCCCACACTGGCAGTGTCCATGCGCGACCAGTTCATCCCAGCCATGTCCTACACCTTCACATACACTTCTACTGCCCGACACCGCAACACGCTAATGGTTCAGCTCCACGCAAAAGAAGCCGGAAACCTCTTTTCAGGCTTTTATGCCGCAGCAGGTAAGAAGTTTAGCGAGCAGAACAAACGCATCTTCGGAAGTCCGTTCGCACAATTTGTGAAGACAACGGCGGAGGTGCACTATACCCTTCCCATCAACAACCGTTTCACACTGGCCACACGCTTTTTTGGTGGAGCCATCTTCTCCTATGGCAACAGCACTACTGCACCTTATGCCGAACAGTTCTATGTGGGAGGTGCCAATTCCGTTCGCGGCTTCACCATCCGAACCATTGGCCCCGGTAGCTATCGTAGCAATGATTCTAAATACTCCTATATAGATCAGACCGGCGACATCAAACTGGAAGTTAATGCCGAACTGCGCGCCCATCTTTTTGGCTCGCTCTATGGTGCAACATTCATAGATGCGGGTAATGTTTGGTTGCTGCGCGAAGATGCTAATAGGCCGGGCGGACGCCTCTCTGCCTCCACGCTAAAAAATATTGCAGTAGGCACGGGCGTAGGTCTACGCTACGATTTGGAATTTCTCATCCTACGCTTCGATTTAGGTATCGGACTCCACGCGCCTTACAAAACCAGCCGCAGCAGTTTCTACAATTTGGAGAAATTCAAAGACGGGCTTGTTTTCCATTTCGCCATCGGCTATCCATTCTGAGCCACATCGAGTTCGGGGCTAACTCACAACTCTCACATCAGATAATCCTTAAACCCACAGTGATATGAAGAAAATATTATTGTTTGCAATGGCTGTTCTGTGCAGCCTTGTTGCCCGTGCCGATGAAGGTATGTGGCTACTAAAACTCATGGAACAGCAACACCTTGCCGACTCGCTCCGAAAGGCAGGTTTGCAACTACCGCCCTCCCAACTCTATAGTGAGACAGGCCCGAGCTTGAAAGACGTTGTCGGCATCTTCGGCAACGGATGTACGGGTGAAGTGGTATCGCCCGACGGCCTTATCTTCACCAACAACCATTGCGGTTTCTCTTACATCCACGCTATGAGCAGTGTCGAGAAAAACTATCTCAAGGATGGCTTCTTCGCAAAGAGCCGTGCAGAGGAACTCCCCACTCCGAATCTCACCTTCACGTTTGTCTTAGCGATTGAAGATGTAACGGTGCAGGTCGAAGCTGAGGCACGCCGTTTGGGCATCGACAAATATACACGGCAGAGCTACAGCTTCACATCGAAGATGAACAGCGAATTGCGTAAGAAATCGAAGTATGCAAAGCTGAAAGGTATCGAATCAACTCTGCTCCCATTCTTCGGCGGAAACCAGTTCTACATCATCTATATGCAGGAATATACTGACGTGCGCCTCGTGGCTGATCCACCGCTTAATGTAGCACAGTTTGGAGGCAACTCCGACAACTGGGTATGGCCGCGCCAAAATGTGGACTGGTGCGCTTTCCGTATCTATGCCGATAAGAGCGGACAGCCTGCTCCCTACAGTCCCCAGAATGTTCCGCTGAAACGCAAAAACTATCTGCGCATTTCTTCAAAAGGTATTCAAGAGGGCGACTACACCATGGTGATGGGCTTTCCTGGCTCAACATCGCGTTTTCTCACCTCCGAACAAGTGGCACTGCGCGTCAATAGCATCAATCAACCCATAGTTGCCGCGGGCTGGCCCGTTCTCGATCTCTACAAAAAATATATGGAAAAGAACGATAGCATTCGCCTCGTTCTTGAAAGCACCAATATGCGACTGGGCAATATGGTGAAGAACTATGACGGCATGATTAAAGCAGTGCGTAATTTGAAACTTATCGATGAGAAACGCCGTGAAGAAAAGCGCTTCCAAGACTTTGCGCACCAAAGCGGGAAGCCTGAATACCAAACAGTGGTAGCCGACATCAACAAACTCTGCAAGACTTATCAGGATTCTATTTTCGACGATAATCTGCTGTATGCAACACTGGGCAACATCAAATACCCCGCATCCTACAGAATCATGCAACAGCTGCTCGCTGCGTTAAAGGCAAACAACCGTCAGGACATCCAAAACAGCAGCAAAGATTTGCTCGAAAGCTATGACAAAAAGCTGGAAGATTTCACCAAGGATTATGTCATTGAACGCACCCGCTTGCTGCTCCCCATCTGGGAGAAAAATTGCCGCTTGCCCATATCGCGCAGTTTGCAGGTAGGCAATCCCTACGAACTTATCTCACAATCCATCTTCGCCAGCCGCAAAAAGCTGGAGACATTCCTTGCCAATCCATCAGCAGAGACGCTCACTGCCGACCCAATCTATAAGATGATTAAAGACATTGACGAACTTTCTGAAAAATTGGAGGGAACAAAACATTTCAAAATGGCCGTCCAACCCCTGGAGAAGACCTACGTTCGTGGACTCGAAGAGATGTACAACAACTCCAAAGCTCCCGATGCCAACTTCACACTGCGCATGACTTACGGACACGTAAAGGCCATGAAGCCTCGTGATGGTGTTCTCTACGATTGGCGGACTACGCTGAAGGGTATGTTTGAGAAAGAGGACAGCACCAATATCGACTACATCGTACATCCGCGTATGCGCCAACTCTATGAAGCGCGCGACTTTGGACGTTATGCGCGCGAGGATGGTCAGCTGCCCACTTGCTTCATCTCCAACAACGACATCACTGGCGGCAATTCTGGTTCACCAGTAATGAATGCGAAGGGTGAGCTCATCGGTTTAGCATTCGATGGGAATATCGAAGCTCTGAGTAGCGACCTCAAATTTGATCCCGAACTCCAGCGTTGCATCAATGTCGATATTCGCTACGTTCTCTGGATTCTCGACAAATTCGGCGAAAGCAAATATCTCTTCAACGAAATGGAGATACACTAACTCACATCTCACAGAACGGCAGCTTCCCCTGCCGTTCTGTTTTTTTAGCCACTATCCGCTGCAAACAAGCCCCTCACGAGAAACAAGTAGGTGAACACGCAGAAGAACGTCTCCCATCAAGAAAAAACTCCATTTTTGTTGTCACGTTGTCACAGCGGAGAGAACATACTGATAAATAGATGATTAGATGCGTGACAACAACTTTTTTGTTGTCACGTTGTTGTCACACATCGTCACGCTCATAACATATACGTTTACAGTTAATTAAATTCAAAGTGTGACGACATTACGACATAAAACAGAAATAAAGATATAGGGAGTGAGGAGAATTGCTCATATTTTCTAACCTCTCTCTTCACACCTCAGCCACAATAAGCGCGCCAGCTGACGCAATAAGGCTATCAGCTGACAGCCTTATTGTATTTGAAAACGCAATAAGGATATTTACGATCAAACCCAATCTGCTCCCACACTAAGATTGACTCTAATTGCATAAAGAAATGAAAATGTGACCATTTCCAAAGGAGGAAGAAGAAAGTAATATGTGTGTATGGAAATTTATTTTTACCTTTGCCGCATATTTGTCTTGATATGTTCGGAAGATTACGACACATACTGCTCACAATCGCTTTTCTGCTCATTGGTAGCACCACTACTTGGGCCGATAAAAACTTTATTCTGGTAATCGATCCAGGTCATGGCGGACATGATGCAGGAGCAGTGGGTGGTTTCTCTAAAGAAAAGGATATAAACCTTCAAGTGGCACTCGCCTTCGGTAATTTGGTGGAGCAAAACTGCCCCGATGTAAAGGTGATTTATACGCGCAAAACGGACATTTTTATTCCGCTCGACACGCGCGCCGATATTGCGAATAACGCCAAGGCGGACCTTTTCATCTCTGTACATACCAACTCCTTACCAGCTGGGCGCATAGCTTACGGCTCGGAAACTTACACTCTCGGTATGGCGCGTGCTGGAGCTAACCTCGAAGTGGCAAAACGCGAAAATAGTGTTATCACCTACGAAAAGGATTATCAGACACGCTACCAAGGTTTTGACCCCAACAAAGCGGAGAGTTATGTTATCTTCGAATTTATGCAGGACAAATTTATGCGACAGAGCATAGACTTGGCACGCTGCATCCAGAAACACTATGTACGCGCCAATCGCAAGGATAAAGGCGTGCATCAAGCGGGATTCCTCGTACTTCGCAAAACCAGTATGCCCGCTGTGCTAACAGAATTAGGCTTTATCTCAACGCCTGAAGAAGAAACGTTTCTCAACTCCAAAGAAGGAATCAACACGCTCAGTACGGCTATATATAATGGTTTTATAGACTATCGCAAGCAGCACGGATACGTAGGGAAGACCCTACCACCTCCCATCTTCAGCAACTATTCCGCAACGGAGACTACGCCGAAGGAGGATGCCACAGTGGTACAGGTTGTGCCAGTAGAAACAAGCAACACTCCCATTGTTGCTCCTCAAGAGAAAGAAGATACAGAAACAACAATCATTGCCGAGAAAAGAAATACCAAAGCTGCAGAGAATGCTCCAGCAAAGCCAGCCCACAGAGAAACGGCAACGCCACGCAAAGAACCCACAAAACCGAAACCTCGCAAAGAGGAAAAACAAGTTACAACGACCAAGCCCACTCCCGCAGCAAAAACTCCAACAGGCCCAACGTATACAATCCAGTTTGCTGCTACCTCAACGGAGGTTTCGCTCAAAGATCCCACTTTCCGCGGAATGGAAGATGTGAAATGTACGAAGGAGGGGAACCTCTATATCTACACAACGGGGCACTACAATAGTAAAACCGAAGCCGAACAAGCAGCTAAGAAACTACCAGCGCGATACAAGAGTTATCTCATCGTAAAAGAAAAAGATCTGGCAGTTTCCGCACAGTCGTCCGCTAACTCGGAAAAGCATTCCGCAGCGAAAAAAGTTGAGAGAAGCGAACCTGCTAAAGAGCAAAACAAGCTTACCTTCCGCTTGCAGTTTGCCACCACGCCAACAAAACTCCCCACCACTGATGCACGCTTCAAGGGGCTTCCCGATGTGCGATGCTATCACGAGGGGAAACTCTACAAATACACGTCGGGCAACTATGCCTCTCAAGCAGAAGCACGCAGCGCACTCAAAGAGCTGCAAAAGAAATATCCCGATGCTTTTATCGTCAAGTTTCAAGGTAACGAAAAAAAATAATTATACATACATTCACCCGACAATCAACACATACAGAACAATATGCGTTTTTTCACAAAAGAAGTAAAGATTGCTTTGACAGCCATTGTAGCCATCGCTGTGCTCTACGGCCTAATCAATTTCATGAAAGGTGTTAACATCTTTAAGTCGTCTAATACCTACTATGTAGAGTTTGAAAACATTCAAGGACTAACGGTCAGTAACGCCGTCTATGCCAATGGGTATCCAGTCGGCATTGTACGCAGTATTGAATACGATTACGATCGCACTAATAAGGTGGTAGTTGCTGTAGAACTCGATAAAGAAATGCGCGTCCCCAAAGGGACAAAGGCAGAACTCGAAACGTCGCTCATGGGCGGTGTGACGATGAATCTCGTCCTCGGTCCTAACCCCACACAATATATAGAACGAGGCGACACGCTCAAAGGAGGTCCACACGAGGGAGCTATGTCAAAAGTGGAGCAGAGCGTGCCGCAAATGGTAGCTCTCATTCCGAAGATTGACTCTATCCTAACTAATTTCACACGCCTCACCAGCGACCCTGCTTTACAACAGATGCTACACAATGCAGTAGCTATCTCGGCAAACCTCCGCACCACGAGTGTACAACTCAACACGATGATGGGGCGCGATGTGCCACAGATGATGGCAAAACTCAACCAAGCAAGTACAAACCTGAATAAACTTAGCAAAAACTTGGCAGGCGTGGATGTACAATCCACTATGAAACAGGTGAATTCCGCACTGAATGAAGTGGAAGGTTTCTCCCGTAATATCAACAACCTGTCTGGACAGCTCAATACCAAACTCAACTCAAAAGACAACAGTTTAGGAATGCTCATGAACGATCGTGGACTTTACGATAATCTCAACCGCACTGTTCAACATGCTGACTCTCTTGTCACCGACCTCAAGGCGCATCCGAAACGCTACGTCCACTTCAGCGTGTTTGGCAGAAAAGACAAATGAGAATAGCTCCTTCGGATGCTACAAAGATAGACTAAGAAGCTACATAATGCATAGTGCCGGCCACCACACACCATGGTAGTCGGCATTTATCTGCCTCTTCCATCACCCACTAAAAAGCTAAGAATAGCAGAAGGAAAAGATACGAATACACAAGCTTAAAATTTTGCTCTTTAGGTTTTTTTTGCGAATTTTGCAACCACTTCTCTAAACAGAAGGAAGATATACATAATGAGTAACACCCATCAGCAAGACCAGTGGGAGGTTTTCCTCTCCATCCTTAAAAGAAGCATTTCCGAACAGGAATTTAGGACGTGGTTCTCTGCCGTACAGTTCGTAAGCTATGAAAGCCACGTGCTGAGAATTGGTGTTCCCAATCGTTTCCTTACAGAATATATCGAGGGGCATTTCCTTAAAGAGATGACCAGTGCGATTGAGCAAGCGTTCGGCGTTGGCACTTCGTTGCAATATACGATCATAACTTCTCCCGATGATGAAAACCAACCACAACGCCCTGCCGCACATCCCGAGCCGAAACTACCGCCTCTGGATTCGAACCTCAATCAGAATTTTACGTTCGACAATTTTGTGGAGGGACAAAGCAATAAGTTGGCACGCACTGTGGCTCTTTCCATCGCAGAGCATCCTGGAAAGACATTCAATCCTTTCTTCCTCTACGGCCCCAGCGGAGTGGGCAAAACTCACCTTATTTCTGCCGTTGGGCACAAGCTCTTGAAGCTCTATCCCGATAAGCGTGTGCTCTATGTTCCTGCACATCTTTTCAAAACGCAGTTTATTGATTCTGTGCGCAATAACACTCAGAATGACTTTATACACTTCTATCAAACGATAGATGTGCTTATCATCGACGACATTCAAGAGTTCACTACCACCAAGACTCAACAAGCTTTCTTCCATATCTTCAACCACCTGCAGCTGAACGGCCGACAGATTATCATCTCTAGCGACCGTGAACCGGCAAAGTTTGAAGGGATTGAAGAACGCATGTTAACGCGTTTCCGCGCAGGAATGATGGCTCCGATAGAACGTCCTGATTTAGCTCTGCGTCGGGCGATTCTTCAGACGAAGATTCGTCGCGACGGACTCAAATTCCCCAAAGAAGTAGTCGACTTCATTGTGACCCACGTAGATAGTAGCGTTCGCGATTTGGAAGGTATCATTAGTTCTATCATGGCCTATTCCATCGTAGATTTCTGTGGAGAAATCACACTACCTCTGGCAGAACGCATCGTTTCTCAAGCCATCAATTTGGCAAAAAAGGAACTTTCGCTCAACACCATTACGCGCCATGTTTGCACATATTTCGGCGTGAAAGAAAAAGAAGTCATGTCGAAAACTCGCAAGCAGGGCATCGTACAGGCTCGCCAAATCTCTATGTACCTCAGCCATAAATACACGGATTTGTCTTACGCCGAAATAGGACGACAAATGGGCAAGAAGGACCACTCTACTGTGCTCCACTCTTGCAGTATGGTGAAGCGTCGCTTGTCAACTGAAAAGAACTTCCGCCACCAGGTGGAAGAAATCGAAGCAGGTTTTAAGAACTAAAATCTGTCTTTATTCCAATCAAGGGCTTCTACTCATGTCTCCCCTACAAGCTCTCAAAAAATACTTTGGTTATAATAGCTTTCGCCCCAAGCAAGCCGAAATCATCGACACAGTACTTGGCGGGCGCGACTGCTTTGTGCTGATGCCTACTGGAGGCGGGAAATCGGTGTGCTATCAGATTCCTGCAGCACTTCTTCCGGGTCTAACCATCGTAGTTTCCCCACTCATCTCGCTCATGAAGGACCAAGTGGAAAGTCTCTTGGAGGCAGGTATCCCAGCCTGCGCCATCAACAGTTCACTCCCGCTTGAGCAGAGCGTGCAACTCCAAGAGGCGTGTGTAAACGGGAAATACAAACTCGTCTATCTTTCCCCCGAAACATTATTAGCTTCCTTGCACGGGTGGATTTCTCGCGCTAAAATTTCGCTCATCGCTATCGATGAAGCTCACTGCATTAGCCAGTGGGGGCACGACTTCCGCCCCGAGTATACGCAATTAGGACAAATCCGTCGCGGACTACCTGATGTCCCGATGATGGCTTTAACTGCCACGGCGGACAAGGTGACGCGTGAGGATATTCTCAAACAGCTCGGGTTGCACAACCCTTATATTTCCGTTTCCTCCTTCGATCGTCCCAATCTTTCTCTGACGGTCATCCGCGGCTTTAACGGAAGCGAAAAACTCAAAGCCATTCTCCGATTCTTGAGCGAACGCCCCGGACAAGCAGGCATTATATATTGCATGTCGCGCAAGACAACGGAGAGCGTAGCTGAAAAACTCACAGCAAAAGGCGTTCGCGCACTCTCCTACCATGCTGGACTATCAGCCGATGTTCGTGACAAAACACAAACGGCATTTATCAACGATGATGTTCAAATCATCGTTGCCACCGTAGCATTTGGCATGGGTATCGACAAGAGCAACGTGCGCTGGGTCATCCACTACAACCTTCCCAAAAGTATTGAAAGCTACTATCAGGAGATAGGACGTGCTGGGCGCGATGGCGACCCTGCCGACACACTCCTTTTTTACAATTACGCCGACATCATTCAGCTCGAACGTTTCGCTCAGGATAGTGGTCAACAGAATATCAATATGGAACGCCTCAACCGCATGCGAGAATATGCCGAAGCCAGTGTCTGTCGCCGCCGCATCTTGCTCAACTATTTTGGTGAGGAAACAAGCACCGACTGCCACAATTGCGATGTTTGCAAAAACCCTCCAACACGCTTCGATGGTACTACGCTCGCACAGAAAGCCCTCTCGGCCATCGCCCGCACCGAGGAAAGCATCGGTTTCAGCACAGTTATCGACATCTTGCGCGCCACCTATTCACCCACAGTCCGCTCCTCCCACTATGAACAACTAAAGACATTCGGTGCAGGACGGGATGTAACGGCTCACGACTGGCGCGACTACCTGCTACAGATGCTCCAACTCGGGCTTGTGGAGGTGGCATACAACGAGGGCGACCACCTAAAGATTACCACCTTAGGGCGCGATGTCCTCTTTGGCCGTCGCCCCATCGAATTTGCCCAAATTCAGCACGAAGATTTCCAGAAAAAGGAGAAAGAAAAAAAGGCAGCGCGCCAAAAGGAAAAAGATACCCTCTCTCTCTTCGATGCGGAAGAAATACAGCGTGGAGTCACAAACGGAGAGATGTTCGAACGTCTCAAAGAGCTCCGCTTGCGCTTGGCTCGCGAACAAGGATTCCCACCCTATGTCGTATTCAACGACCGCACACTCCACGCCATGGCAACACTCCGTCCACACACGCTGGACGATTTCGACCGCGTCCCTGGCGTTGGCGACTTCAAAAAAGCAAAATATGGAGAGGCTTTCTTAGAAGAAATCAACAGATAGGAAGCACTCCTCCTGCAACATTCACAATCAAAATTCTTGGCTAAATCATCACACAGATTTAGGAAAGGCTCCATTATATTTGCACCCAGAAGCAGAAAGGATACTAAAAGAGAACAAAGATGAAACAAAAGGTAATTATCCTGACAGGTGCCAGTAGTGGTATAGGGTATCAAACAGCGAAAAAATTAGCAAAAGAAGGACACATCGTTTATAGCGCAGCACGCCGGATTGAAAAGATGGAAACACTAAAGGCTTTTGGTGTAAAACCTCTGTGGGTGGATGTAACATCAGAAGAAAGCATAAACAAAGCCATAGAAACAATCATTACCACAGAAGGCAAAATTGATGTATTAGTAAACAATGCTGGATATGGTTCATACGGTGCCGTTGAAGATGTTGATATAGAGGAAGCACGCAAGCAGTTTGATGTCAACTTATTCGGCGTTGCTATGCTCACCAAAAAGGTTCTTCCGTATATGCGTCAGCAAGATAGCGGAACTATAATAAATGTAGGTTCTATGGGCGGACGCTTAACAATCTTTTTCGGAGCTTGGTATCATGCCACTAAATACGCCTTAGAGGCCTTTAGTGATGCACTACGCATGGAAACAAAGCAATTTGGAATAAATGTAGTTATTATCGAACCTGGTGGCATCAAAACACCGTGGGGATACATCGCAGCCGATCATTTGGAAGAAAGTTCTAAAGGAGGAGCATACGAAAAGCAAGCTCACAAAACAGCAGAAGGAATGCGCAAACAATATAGTGGCAACATGATGAGTAACCCCAAAGTCATAGCAAATACTATCAGCAAAGCAATCAATGCGCATCGGCCTAAAGCACGCTATCTCATCGGATTCGGAGCAAAGCCTCTTGTCTTCTTACATACTATTCTCCCCACACGATGGTTCGATTGGATCATGATGCATGCTTTTCAAACTTAGGTATATACGTTCTTAGGATGTTACACTCAAAACTTGACAACGTAACGGCAAAAAATAAAAGCTTTGGGTGAGGAAGGTGGGTGCTGTGCGACACCGGCGGTGTCGCATAACACCCACTCCTACTCATACCCATCTTCACTCATCTACGCCTGCTGTACGAGGACTCAACAAAAATCTGCAATACCAACTTAAGGATATTGCAGAAATGAACCACTCTTTTAAGAAACGGCTTTTTATCTATTTCTCCCCCAAAAGGGTGCATATTTATGCAAAAAGGAGTATTTTTACCTGCCAAATAGGTGATAGAAAAATATAACGCTTCCATTAGATTTAGCCACAGATAAATGGCAACAAAACTTCAGATTGAAGAAAAAAGGAATCAGACATTTTGATGCAAATAATAGAACAAGAATAAGTATTCTCTTTATAATAACAACCTAAACAAACACATGAAAAAAGCTACATATACCATTGGTGAGGAGTCTTTACAAGAATGGGAAAGTAAGAATGGATCTCCTGTATATATTGTCTTGACCGGCAATGTCTCTGCTGACACTTTTACCCAGTTAGCAAAAGAGTTTGACTACACTAAATATCAGCGTATATCATTTGAAAATCTGGTTATATCTGATTATAAGTATGATAACGGCACTACTCGGTCGTTCGAAGAGGAACTGTATAGCTACATGACGGAATACGGTGAAAAACTTCATGTTTTATCAAAACTCTTTCTCAACTCACATCACACAACGGATTTCGTAGTGGCAGACAATTGTGTATTCTCAGATGATCGGAAAACACTTGTTCACATTCCTGAAGCAAGGAGCGTGGTCATCCCCCCGCATGTGGAACACATTGGCGTTGGCACTTGTTGTGGCTATGAAATGATGTCTGAAATCAAACTAAACCAAGGATTAAAGAGTATAGGGAAAGGTGCGTTTATCTTAGCTGGCATAACTCAGCTATGTATGCCAGATTCCGTTGTGGAGTTAGGAGATAATGCCTTTCTGATGTCAGATCTCGAAAAAGTACGACTTTCCAACTCTTTGGTGTCCATACCATGCGGCTGCTTCAATCTCTGTTGCATAGATAAAATCAACCTTCCTTCAAGTATCAAAACGATAGGAACCAAAGCGTTAGCAGGATTGTTATGGATTGATGAAATAGACATTCCAGAAGGCGTTGAACGAATAGACTTCGATGCTTTTGAAGCAATGCGCAGAGTGTCTCTTCCTTCTACCTTGAAAGAAATAGCCCCCGACTTCTATTATGAAGAATGTATGGACGATCCTCAAGATGTTCCTTACATCACGGTACATCCTGATAACAAAACCTTTGTATCAATAGATGGAAGTTTATATTTTAGAGATTCGGGAGAGCTTGCTCTTGACGCTAAATATAATGATTCGGAATACTTTGATTAAGCAACAAAGGCAGCGATAATTCTACACCTAAAAGAGTTGTTACCAGTCGAGACCGCGATAAGGTTTCATTAGGTTATGATTTTCAACTTGATAAGGATTGAAGCCCTCACGCTTAGAGGCTTCAACACTCAAACCGAGCGAGAAGCTGTCGCTCACCTTCCAGTTGGCTCCCATCCCTACGCGATATTTCGCAGGGGCGTCCCAATAGTAAGGACTCCATAATAGTGCGCTTTTGGGCACTAAACTTGCCGTGGCATAGGCGTACACATCGAGTTTTTCTGTAGCTCGATAGGCTGCAAGAACACCCACTCCCAGTTCTGTTCCGCCATATCCACCCCATTTCATGTGGTTGGCGAAAACACCAGCAGCAAAGAGCAGTCGCGTACTGACAGGTTTTACATACGCCAACGCCACGTTTTGGCCAAAACCAACCCCACTGGGCGCATACTTTCCGAAAGCTACGGAAGCACTCATGCCGAACTGTACGTTCAGACCTGGATGTAGCGACCAGCTACCACCCCAGAAATTGCCATAGAAGGGGGAGAACGCACTATATGCGGGATTGCGCACCTCGAGAATCGGCTGCAAAGCTTCGTTTTGGGCCAACGGTTTGTGGGTTGCAGCGGCAACGGTTGTTGTATCAACAGAGAGGGATTCAACAACATCCTGTGCACTGAGAGTTTGGCACAAGAAAAACAATATCAGGAATAAACTTATCAGATGCTTCATCGGATTTGCTTTTGCATTTGTGGCAAAGATAGAGACTTTACCTTTTTTGCGCTACTAACAAAAGCTAAAAAAACATGTAAAACTTTATCAGTTGGGATTTTCCGCGTAACTTTGAACGAAAATAATGTAATGAAAATCTCAACGATACGGCTCTTGCCACTACTCTTGTTTTGCCTTTACACGGCAACAATTGGGCAAGCACAAACTTTGCGCCAACGCCCGTTGCGCGGCATTAGTGCCGACAGCGTAGTGTTCTTGAGCAAGGATCAAACAAACCTCCGAATGGCGGGCATGATTGGGACCACTCCTGCCATGCCTCGACCGCTCACGGAATGGCGAAAGAAAGATGTGAAAGCTCTGTTGAAAACAGCCTCTACTCCGCAGCGACCTACGCTCACAGCTCCGCAATCCGTTTATGAAGCTATCAGCACCATTCAGCATTGCTTACCGCTCCTACGATGGACGGGTGAGGCGCGCTTCTGCGATTCGCTCAACGAAGCTCTCTTCAATCAGCTCATGCCGGCCTTGCTGACAAAATCTTTCGAGCAGCATCTGGCGCAACAAGCCGTGGTAGATGCTACACAGTGGATGTATCTCACAGACGAGCAGGGTGTTTCTATCAATCTCTATCTCAACGTCTTTGCTCGGATTGTCACACCAAAATTTGCGCTCACGCTGGATCAGACCAGCAGGATGCCGTTTGGCAGTCGAGTGCAAGTGCGCGTTGGTGGGTTGAAGAGTCAGACACCACTGGAGCTCCGATTTTTCATTCCTTCGTGGCAGAAAACGATGCCACTCATTTATGTGAATGGGCGCGAGGAGTTTTGCACCATCGAAAAGGGCTACGCCGTCATTCGTCGCAAATGGAATGCAGGCGATGAGGTCTTTTTCGATTTCGATCTCACACCACACATTGAGGGGTCGCTCCTTCGTGTGGGTTCTCTCTTTTATGTGCCAACAGCAGAACCTTCATTGCCTGTCTATCCCAGCAATGAGCTGAACCGCTATGAGCACCCTATCCTGCAAGGCAAAGGATTTACGGCCGAACCGATTACAGACAAGCCGATTCTTCCATAAGAGAAGAAACCTTTGCTTTATCGGACGCAACCGCCCCACCCTCACCTCCATTTTCCCCTCCCCCACTCCCAACAACAGATGCTTTCCCTACAACAACAAAAACAACTGCTTCAGAAAGAATATGAGTTCGAACGCAATGAGTTCCGCCGCGAAACGGAGGCGTTCGGTATCGGACGAAAGGTGAAACGTGGCGACTGCTGGTTTCCCGTAACCGTGGGGCGCAGCTATTACAACTCGCTCGATCGCTTGGTGGTGGAAATTCATCGTTCTACGGACTCTGACATCGAGCACAACTTTGAATACGGTCGCTCGGTCTGCTTTTTCTCACAACAGAACGGCGATAACTTGAAATACCTCAACTTTAGCGGCACAATCAGTTATGCCGAGGCCGACAGGATGGTGGTGGCCCTGCCCAACGAGCAAGCACTGTCCCAACTACAAGCACTGGAGAATGGCGGTGTTCAACTGAATTTTGACGAGACTTCGTATAAGTTAATGAACGAAGCCCTCGATGCGGTCATCAGTGCTCGTGGAAACCGCTTGGCAGAACTGCGCGACATCATTCGCAGTAGGAAACCCGTGAGCAGAACGGAAAACCTGCTCCGTCTGAACCTACCATGGCTCAACGCCTCTCAGGAACAAGCCGTTAACGAGGTGTTAGCGGCACGCGATGTGATGATAGTACACGGCCCACCAGGCACGGGAAAGACCACAACGCTTGTGGAAGCTATCATGGAGGTGATGCGGTGCGAACCACAAGTGATGGTGTGTGCCCAGAGCAACATGGCTGTCGATTGGATTTCGGAACAACTTGCCGATCGCGGAGTAAGCGTGCTTCGCATTGGTAATCCGTCGCGCGTGACAGACAAGATGTTGAGTTTCACCTACGAGCGACGCTTCGAAAGCCATCCCGACTACTCCACCCTTTGGAGCATACGCCGCACCATCCGACAACTCTACGCCACACCGAGCAAAGGTCGCAGCGAGAGTTTCCATCAAAAGATTGCGCGTCTTCGAGAGCGGGCTGACGAACTGGAACTTCGCATCCGCAATGCTCTCTTCGATCAATCACGAGTGGTGGCTTGCACCTTAGTGGGCAGTGCCAACCAACTCCTGCAAGGCATCCATTTCCACACTCTTTTCATCGACGAAGCCGCACAAGCACTCGAACCAGCGTGTTGGATTGCGCTACGAAAATGCGACCGCTTCGTGCTGGCCGGCGACCACTGCCAGTTGCCCCCAACCATCAAAAGCAACGCAGCGCGCTATGGAGGCTTGGATAAAACGCTCATGGAGACGCTCGCGGAGACACATCCCGAAGCTGTACGCCTACTGACGGTGCAATATCGCATGAACGAAGCACTGATGCGATTCAGTTCCGAATGGTTCTATGAGGGAAAGTTACAAGCCGCACCAGAAGTGAGTCAGCGCGGCATTATGGCCGACATGGATGAGCCACTTGTGTGGGTTGATACGGCGGGAGAAGACAACGAGGGACAAGAGGATTTTCACGAACAATTTATTGGAGCAAGCTACGGCCGTATCAACAAGGCGGAGGCACGGCTCACACTTGCCACACTCATTGACTACGCCGAGCGCATAGGGCGACAACGCCTCCTCGAAGAGCGCATCGATATCGGCATCATTTCTCCCTACAAAGCTCAAGTGCAGTATTTACGCGCTCTGCTAAAGAAAAATGCCTATTTGCGCCCTTTGCGCAAGTCGATCACTATCAACACTGTTGACGCCTTTCAAGGACAAGAGCGCGATGTTATCCTCGTGTCGCTCGTGAGAGCTAATGAGGCAGGCGAGATTGGTTTTCTGAACGATCTGCGCCGCATGAATGTTGCCATCACACGAGCGCGAATGAAACTCATCATTTTAGGAGCGAGCACGACGCTTTGCCGACATAAATTCTATAAGAAACTATACGATAGTTGCAGCAAACTGACCATCCAGTCCCTCCGCCAAAACGAAGACTCAGCAGAAGCGCGCGCCTAAAGGGCGATAAGAGAGAAGGAGGTTTAGCTATATCTATTGGCATCTTTCCTTTTGCAAAACAGCAAAAGGAAAGATGCCATATCCTCCCATAAAGAGCAAGACAGACTTAGAAAAGTAGAAAAGAAGAATCCTTATAGTACGATTTTTGAAACTATGGTTTGCATTCTTCGTTGTTTTGATTATTTTTGTCCAAAATTTCCCACCTAATCATTTAAAATGAAAAAAATTACTTACTTGTTATCCGCTCTGGCCTTGTCGGCAGCACCGGTGATCAGTAGTGCACAGAGCCAATTCTCTCTGCAATCACAGACACTGACAAATTCCGACAACGAACCAGGACCGGTATTTCCGCTCCCTACCGAACGGCAACTGAAATGGAACGAAACAGAGTTCTACGCTTTCTTCCACTACGGAATGAACACCTACACCAACTTGGAATGGGGTAATGGCGACGAAGCCGAATCTATTTTTGCACCAACAGCAGCCCCCAACCCTGAACAATGGCTCAAAGCAGTACAAGCTGCTGGCATGAAGGGTGGTATTGCTGTTGTCAAGCACCACGACGGTTTCTGTCTTTGGCCTACTTCTTCGACAACCCATTCTGTTGTCAAAGCTGGTAACGCCTTTGGCCGAGAGACCAATATTCCTCGCGATTTCGCAGCAGCAGCTCAGAAATTAGGTTTGAAATATGGTTTCTACGTTTCTCCTTGGGATCGTAACTCAGCGCTTTATGGTACTGACAAATATGTGAAAGATGTTTTCCTCCGTCAGTGTGCCGAATTAGCTACTTATGGTACGGATCAGTTCGAAATGTGGTTTGACGGCGCGAATGGTGGCGACGGCTACTATGGCGGACGCAAAACAACAATTAGCGTTGACCGTGAGACATACTATGATATTCCGAATTTGCGCGACTCTATCCACAAAGTTTGTCCTAACATCATTCTCTGGGGTGTTGGCGGAGAAGCGCGCTGGATTGGTAACGAAGCTGGCTGGGCTGGTGAAACCAACTGGGCAACAGAGAACCTCGGTTATGCACCTGAGCGAAACGGTATGTACGGTACTGAAGATGGCTGGATCTGGTTCCCAGGCGAGAGTGACGCTAAGATGACCGACCAGGGATGGTTCTGGCACAGCAACGAATCTCCACTGAGCGCAGAACGCCTATTCCAGATGTATCTGGAAACAGTGGGACGCAACGCTACACTCATTTTGAACTGCCCACCCAACAAGGCCGGCGTTTTGCCCGAAGCCGATGTAAGAGTACTCAAACAACTCGGAACGATGCTTAAGAATAGACTTGGCAACGACTTAGCTAAGAATGCACACATCGAGGTGAGCAACACACGTACGGCAGGTGCTCATCGCAACTACGAAACAGCGAACCTGACAGACGGCGATGCTAAGACATACTGGGCAACAAATGATGGTGTGAACAATGCCACTATCACGCTGACGTGGGACACTCCTCAAACCGTGCGCTACGTTATGTTGCAGGAATACATCCGCCTCGGACAGCGTATCAAGAGCTTCAAGATTGAAACCTCCACTGATGGCACAACGTGGAAAGCAGCTGCCCCCGGTGTGACCACTACCACTGTAGGTTACAAGCGTATCATTCCGCTCAACGGCTCTACTGCTAATAGTTACGGCAACGGCACGTCTGTTAAAGCAGTTCGCATCACGCTGACAGATTCAAAGGCTTGCCCTACACTCTCCACCCTTTCAGTTTTCTAAGATTCCATAACAATGAAACACCCCATCATATCTGGTGCTTTACTCTGTATGGCAGCACTTCCTGCCACAGCGGTAGCACAGTCCATCAACTTTGAGACTCAGGACTATAAATCAATCGGTGTTTACGACACATGGGAGAACTCTCCTTTCCGTAAAGGCCAACTGCAAGGAAACGTAGCAGTGGTTGACAACCATCTTACTGCAATGGATTCCGTCCTTTCTATTGTTCCCAATAGCTCTGCAAAGATTCTTGGCTTCCAGCGTTCGCGCTATGGTAGCAACACGTTCGGTGCGCGCATCGACTTAAAAGAAACCTTCGAACTTACGCCAGAGACTAAGTACGTACACGTGCTCATCAATAAGCCTGTAAGTGGTCGCGTTATGCTCATTGGTTTGGGTAAACGCAAAGACCGTGCTGGTCAAAATGCTGAGACGGAACAATTCTGGGTTTTCTCCAACAATACGGTAACACCGGATCAGTGGTGCGATGCAGTATTTCCAATCAAGGGTGCTGGCGGCATAGATATTTATAGCCTTGTGGTAGTACCCGATGCAGAGTCTTCTCACACGCGTTCGGCCGACTTTGCGTGCTACATCGACAAGATTGTCGTAAACGATAAGTCGACCTCCGATATCGAGCGCGAGGATTATCCCACGAGCTTTAAGAAAGATCAAACTTACACCCGCGGAGACCGTGGCTTGAAGGCTGTAAAACTGCAAGCTTCTACGATCAATGTGGCGGCTTCTATTACAAAGGGCAAAACTCCTGTTTACTCAGATCTCACCTCTAAGCAGTTCCAGGTGAAACCAGGTCAAACAGTAACTCCAGCCTTCGACTACTCTGGTACATGGATGAGCGGTTACGTTTACCTTGACTATGGACGCGATGGAAAGTTCTCCTACGACATCCAAGCTAATGGTAAACCCGACAACTCCGACCTCGTCACTTATTCGTTCTATAAGAACAAGAACAGTAAGGGAACTTCTGTAAATAATGGTAACACTCTCGTTCAACCATCATTTACGATTCCAGCAAACCTGCCGATAGGCTTCTATCGCATGCGTTACAAGGTGGACTGGGATAATATAGACCCACGTGGTAATGCTTCACACGACAACAACATTGTGAACAACGGTGGTGCAATTGTGGATGTACGCCTCAATGTACACGGCGACAGCGTCAACGTGAACGATGCCAACCGTAATGGTGAGGTATTGGCTGCCGACGGCTCTAAACTCAACAGCTATCGCATTCCGTTCGGTAAGAGTTTCACCATCAAGATGAACCCCGAGCGCGGTTTCACCTATAGCGGTATCCGTCTGCGCCATGGTTACAACTTGGCTGGCGATTCTCTTGTCCACAGCACTCCACAATACGAAGATGTTATCTTCAGAAAGTCACAATTCAAGAAAGACGACACCTTCACTATTCCCGCAATCTATGTTGACGGTGATCTCGAGATTGAAGGGCTCTTTATCAGTAGTACAAGTACTGTTGTAAACGACTACCCCGTAAATTTTGACAAGGCCACAAAGCGTACTCGCACCGACCGCGTTCTCAACGGAGTTGGCTTGGGCGAAATCGCTCACAACGTGGCCAACACTGAACTCATGTACCACAATTTGACGAACAAGTCTTTCATTGCTCGTCAAGGTAGTACAGTAAAGCCTTTTGTTAATTACAGTGCAGGCTGGATGAACGCCTATGTGTACCTCGATAAGGAACAAGATGGAGATTTCAACGTGGAAGAAGTAGGTGCCAAAGGAGCACTCACAGAAAGCACTGATCTCGTATCCTTTTCAGGCTTGACACTGAGCGATCAAACACGCTATAACAGTGCGGGTACTCAACTTGACAACCTGAACACTCTCAACACTCCTGCATTTAAGATTCCTGAGAACCTCGCTGACGGTTTCTATCTGATGCGCTATAAGGTAGACTGGGACAATGCAGACCCTGCTGGCCGCATTGATGAGCAAAACAACATCGTAAACAATGGCGGTGCCATTGCAGATATTCGCGTGCTCGTCACCAAGAGAGAGAAAGTGACCGCTAAAGTTTTTAGCAATCACGGCCTCCTCACTGCTTTCAATGGAAAAGATCTCAACAATGCAGAACTTCCATTAGGAAAAGGCCTCACGGTTTTGGCTAAATCTGAAAAAGGCTACAAACTGACAGGTTTACGCCTGCGCCACGGCATCCTTGGAGGAGACAGCATTGCAAACAAAGTGGCGCAATATGTCGACACATACTTCAGCGCTAACGACCTCAAAGGCGGAATACTGCAACTCAATGGTGGCTACGTTGACGGCGACCTCGAATTCTACCCTACCTTTGAACCAGCAACAGCTGCTGAAGAGGCTGCAGGAGAATACATCCTCGTTTTCGATGATGAATTCAATCAACCCAACGGTACTCAGCCCGACCCTGCACGCTGGACGCGTTCTGTTCGCTACAGCGCTGCTTGGAACCGCTGGATAAGCAACTCCAACGATGTCATCTTCTGCCAAGATAGCTGCCTCGTTGCTCGCGCCATCCCCAACCCCGACAAAAGCACCGACAATGTTGATATGCTTACAGGTGCTGTTGAAACGCGCGGTCTTTACAGCTTTACTTACGGCAAAGTAGAAGTTCGCCTTCGCACCAATCCTCATCGCGGCAATTTCCCCGCTGCTTGGATGATGCCACAACCACCTGCTGAAGGTTGGCCAAAGGCTGGTGAAATCGACATTTTCGAAACTATCGACACACAGAATCGCGCTTACCACACCATACATTCTAATTGGACCTACACGCTCGGAAACAAAAGTAATCCACAGTCTGGTTTCAATGAAGCCGTTAACGTGGCCGACTGGCACGTATATGGTGTAGAATGGGATGCAGAGCGCATCACGTGGACTGTAGACGGACAAGAGGTGGGTAGCTACGCAAAGAGCACCGATCAGAACGCACTCGACAAAGGACAGTGGCCATTCACAAAACCGTTCTACCTCATTCTCAACCAGAGTGTGGGCAACGGTAGTTGGGCCGCTAATCCTGATGTCAACCACGTTTATGAAACTCGCTTCGACTACATTCGCGTTTATCAGAAAGTGCCTACAACGGGTATCATAGAAGTGACACCAAATACAAATAACTCAAACGTAGTTTACGACCTAAGCGGACGCCGCGTGAACAATCCCAGCAAAGGCCTCTACATCGTGAATGGAAAGAAAGTTTACATCAAGTAATTCCCATTTCCCATAATATCTTCAAAGGCTGCCTCAACAAAAGGCAGCCTTTTTTGTGCATGCAAAAAAGGGGTATTCTCGGATGAGAACAAACAATTCGGACGGAACGGAGAATACCACCTCAGCCCTGTTAGACGAATCAGAGACATCGGAGGAGGAAGTCCTCTCAATCATAATTTCCCTTATTATGTTCGTAAATACAATAAGCGCGCTGGCCAACAGCCTTATTCTGTCAGCTGACAGCCTTATTGTATTTTCAAACGCAATAAAGCTACCGACGAACACAATAAAGAGGGACAAAAATAAGCTTCTTCCACCAGAAATCCACATAGTTTTCCACAGGGTTTTCCACAGCCCAAAAATGGACATCCTTATTGTATCTCAAGGCTTTTGAGACTATTGTAGAAAACTGTTTTGAAAAAAGCAACAACCAAATAAACCTATCCGAAAAGAACCAGCAGATACAGATTGACAAATACAAAAAGAAAACCGCTACAAATCGTTTGACTTGTAGCGGCTAAATTGTGTTGGGGTACTCGGATTCGAACCAAGAATGACAGGACCAGAATCTGTAGTGTTACCATTACACCATACCCCAATTCCTTTGAGCTTTCGGGCTTTCCTTCCCGATTGCGAGTGCAAAAGTAGTACTTGTTTTCATAACCACCAAATGTTCCCACAACTTTTTCTAAAAAAAATTGCTGACAGCCTTATTGTATCAGCCTAAAATTTTATTTTCCTCCTTTCGGCACGCTCTTTGTTGATCAGCCCAATAAGCGAAAATCGCAACGTCCTTATTTTATTCCATTATCGGCACAAGGTCGTTCGGAAAATAAGCACTAAATTTGTTCCCCAAATAATTGTACTCAAAAAAAGATGACAGAAACGACCCAACTAGTGGATTCCATCGTTCGAGGAATCCAAGAGAAGAAAGGATTTGATATTATAACAGCCAATTTAACTTCAATTGGCACAGCACCTGCCCAATATTTCGTGATTTGTACAGGCAACAATCCGCAGCAGGTGGAGGCCATCGCTGAATCGGTGGCGGATACCTCTCGAAAGGAAATAGGCGAAAAGCCGGCCGCTGTACAAGGAGAACAGCAAGCCGAATGGATTGCACTGGATTATGGCACGGTCATGGTGCACGTCTTTGTGCCTTCTGCGCGCCAGTATTACGACTTAGAGCATCTCTGGGAAGACAGCGAACTGACGGAGATTCCCAATTTAGACTAACACGCAAAACATGAAACAGAACGGTTCAAAAAATAAGATGCCTAAGTTCAACCTCACTTGGGTTTATCTCCTTATCGTCTTGGGGCTTAGCTATGTACTCTTCACGGGTACAGGCTTTGGCGGCTCAGCAGATAAGGACATCGACTATACTACCTTTAAAGCCTACGTTCAAAAAGGCTATGCAAAGAGTATCACGGTCAATAAGAGCGAGCAGAATGCAAAAATCTTGATTGATAGTGGTCACATCCGCAATGTGTTTGGCAAAGAGAGCGGTAAGGTTGGACAAACTCCAACGGCCACTGCTGGAATCCCCTCTACGGATGATGTACAGGGCTTCTTGGAGGCTGTCAAATATAGAGGCCCTATTCGATACGAGATATCCAATAGTTTCTTTTCAAATCTATTAACGAGCTTCCTCCCCCTGCTGCTCATCATCCTTTTCTGGTTCTGGGTGTTCCGCCGCAGCAGTGGCGACGGCGGAGGAGGTGGCGGCATCTTCAACGTTGGTAAGAGCAAAGCCAAACTCTTTGAGAAAGGCGACGGCGTACACGTAACGTTCAAAGACGTTGCAGGACAAGAGGGCGCAAAACAAGAGGTGCAGGAAATTGTAGAGTTCCTCAAAAATCCAGGGCACTATACCGAATTGGGTGGTAAGATACCCAAGGGCGCACTTCTCGTAGGACCTCCGGGCACTGGTAAGACTTTGTTGGCAAAAGCAGTAGCCGGAGAAGCCAACGTTCCCTTCTTCTCCATGTCTGGGTCCGACTTCGTTGAAATGTTTGTCGGTGTTGGTGCCAGCCGTGTGCGCGACCTTTTCCGACAAGCTAAGGAGAAAGCGCCATGTATCATCTTCATCGACGAGATTGACGCCGTGGGACGTGCCCGTGGTCGCAATGCAGCATTCGGCGGAAATGATGAGCGCGAGAATACGCTCAACCAGTTGCTCACCGAGATGGACGGCTTCGGCACTAACTCAGGTGTAATCATCTTGGCAGCTACTAACCGCGCTGACATCCTTGACCAAGCCTTGCTTCGCGCTGGCCGATTCGACCGCCAGATACATGTAGATCTCCCCGACCTGCCCGAACGCGTGGCTATCTTTAAGGTACATCTCAGCCCGCTGAAGTACGACACCTCTCTCGATATTGAACTCTTAGCTCGTCAAACTCCAGGATTCTCTGGAGCCGATATTGCCAATGTCTGCAACGAAGCTGCGCTCATCGCTGCCCGCTACGAGCACGAGTTGGTGGGCAAGCAGGATTTCCTTGATGCCATCGACCGCATCATCGGAGGTCTCGAGAAAAAAACAAAAGTGATGACAGAGGACGAAAAGAAGGTCATCGCACTCCACGAAGCCGGCCACGCCAGTGTTTCCTGGCTGCTGCAATATGCCAACCCGCTCGTAAAGGTCACCATTGTCCCACGCGGTCAAGCACTCGGGGCAGCTTGGTATCTGCCCGAAGAACGTACCATCACGACGAAGGAACAAATGCTCGACGAGTTATGCTCCTTGTTGGGCGGACGTGCTGCTGAAGAACTCTTCACGGGCCACATCTCGAGTGGTGCACTCAACGATTTGGAGCGCGCCACCAAGAGTAGCTACGGCATGGTGGCTTATCTCGGTATGAGCGATGAACTTTCCAACCTCTGCTATTATAATAATGATGAATATAACTTCTCCAAGCCGTATTCAGAAAAGACGGCCGAGAGAATTGATGCTGAAGTGCATCGCATCATCAAAGAGCAATACGAGCGCGCCAAGAAGCTGCTCACCGAGAACAAGGAGAAGCACGCTCGCCTAGCCCAGTTGCTCGTGGAGCGTGAGGTCATCTATCGCGAGGACGTAGAGGAAATCTTCGGTCCGCGCCCATGGAAGAGCCGCGGCGACCAGTTGCTCGAAGAACAAGAGGCAGCCAATCGAAAGAAGGCTGAAGAAATAGCTCAACAACACGCCATGGAGAAACAAAAAGCTGCTGAAGCATCCAATGCTCCACTGCAGGAAACACCGCCCACTCCTCCAACCACTGCTGACAGTGAGCTTCCGCCCATTCCAGTAGTTCCTCCTGTCGCCGAAGAAAGTCCTTCCACTGACCATCAGGACGAAGAAAAACAATAACAAATGAGTTCCGCAGAAATGCCGTAAGGTGCTTCTACGGGACTTCTCTATTTTATACCCATCTGCCCATAATGAACAATTTAGTTACGCGCGCCATCACTGGCACACTCTTTCTTTTAGTCGTCATCGGGTGTATCATCGGCTCGGCTCTATCTTTCACGCTGCTCTTCGCCCTTATCACGGGAGTAACGGTGTGGGAGTTCGGCACCAACGTCAATAACCACACGGGAGCTAACGTAAACCGCCTCATCAGCACGACGGCCGGAGTCTATCTTTTCTTTAGTTTCGCCTTCGTCATGTCGGGGATAGTCGATATCAAAGCTTTTATCCCCTATCTGCTCACTATCCTCTATCTCCCCATTAGCGAACTTTATCTCAAAGACGAGAACCCGCTGCGAAATTGGGCTTATGCCTTTGCTTCTCAGCTCTATATTGCCCTACCGTTCTCTATGCTCATCGGCTTGTCTCAATTTAGTCAAGCCATTTTTAATGGGGACAGCACGAAATATTGGGTACTCCCGCTGAGCGTTTTCATCTTCATCTGGACGAACGACACTGGAGCATACTGCTGCGGAAGCCTGCTCCACAAGCGTTTCCCTGCAAAACTCTTCGAGCGCGTCTCTCCCAATAAGAGTTGGGTGGGAAGCATTGGTGGCGGAGTGTTCTGTCTCATTGCAGCCGTACTATTGAAAACAGCCTTTGGTGGTAACATGACGGTGCCCCAATGGATGGGACTTGCACTCACTGTATGCGTGTTCGGCACTTGGGGCGACCTCGTGGAGAGCCTCTTTAAGCGACAACTCGGCATCAAGGACAGCGGCAATATTCTACCAGGACATGGCGGTATGCTCGATCGCTTCGACAGTGCCCTACTCGCCATCCCCGCCGCCACCATCTATCTCTATTCGCTCGAAGCCTTCTGCTATTGATCATTCTGAGCCTCCTCGCTCCTTGAGAGCAAAGGAACTCGGCTCACTCCATAAACAACGCCACGCTTCCGATTCAAAGAATCAGAGGCGTGGCGTTGTTATTATTTGAGAAATGAGTCGAAACGATGAGCTGAACTATTTCAAGAGTCGCTTTG
>NZ_CAUTBW010000028.1:0-33124 GCF_963536905.1 uncultured Alloprevotella sp.
AGTGTGACATATAGAGAAAAAAAGGCTTCTTTTCAGCAATGGGCTTTTTGAGATGGTCTATTGCTTCGAGCGTTAAAGCTTCTGTGAGAAAAGTTCCTTTTTCGTAGTATTTTTCTAAACCGCCCACGTGAAAATCTCCACGGCCGTAATTGTCTGCTGCCAAGTAGCTGCCAGGACCACCATTTGCAGCTCCAGCAATGTTTACATCGAATCCCATCTCTGTAGGATTTTCTCCAGGTGTCTGCTGCGCACCAAAGTGAGCTTTGCCACAAAGGATGGTATAATATCCATGATCGTGTAGAAGTTGAGGAAGCGGAGTGATAAAAGTAGCTCGTCCGAAATTAGCATAGTTCTGCGCCTTCTCTGGTTGAATGCCATTACAGTTCCATTCGGGCAAATCAATAGAGTCGCTGGGAGAATCCGTTGTTCGGTTGAAATGAATCGTCCAATTTGTCACGCGATGGCGTGCTGCATTCATTCCCGAGAGGAGCGAACAGCGTGACGGAGAAGATATTGCACACGCATAGGCTTGGGTGAATTTCACGCCCATATTGGCAAGTCGCTCCATGTTTGGTGTATGGTAGCGATTGTTGAGCGGAGTGGGATGTTCCCAGAAAGGAACAGATGTTTCTTGCCATCCCATGTCGTCTACTAGAAAAAGAACGATATTGGGACATTGTCGGGCCTGCATAGGAAGGCTTAGTGCAAAACCTGCTAAAGCCATTCCAAAAAACGGATAAAAGTTCTTCATATATGTGTTTATGAAATGCGTTAGATGTTATGATTGCAAATATACATCTTTGTGAGGTAAAACTTATTCTGTGCCTCCATACAAAACGCAAAAAAATCACGAGTGAAACCTTTCGTGCGAGTTTTTATATTTACGATCTGCGATACATCTTTAGAGGAATGGAGAAGAAAAACCTCGTTCTGATGTTTTCTATGCTGATATGTAAATGAAGAAAAATCATAGTGAGTCTTGACGAAAAAATAGAACACAAAGCTCCGAGGAAGTGTCCTCTGAATGGATGAAAGAGAAAAAGATGCTAAATATAAGTTGTTGAAATCTTGTTCGTTCAGATTGTTTTTCATAATTTTGCAGCCGCTAAGGCATGTTGTATGCCTACATCTCAAGTAAGAAAAATAAAACAAATATATAAACAATTAAAAATCAACAAAATGCCTACTATTCAACAATTAGTAAGAAAGGGTAGAACAGCAGAAACGGCTAACTCCAAGTCGCCTGCTCTTGATTCTTGCCCACAGCGTAGAGGCGTGTGCGTTCGTGTTTATACCACAACGCCGAAGAAGCCTAATTCAGCAATGCGTAAGGTGGCTCGTGTTCGTTTGACGAACTCTAAAGAAGTCAACTCTTACATCCCCGGAGAGGGACACAACTTGCAGGAACACAGCATCGTTTTGGTTCGTGGCGGTCGTGTGAAAGACCTCCCTGGTGTTCGTTATCACATCGTTCGTGGTACATTGGATACTGCTGGTGTTGCTAACCGTACGCAGCGTCGTTCTAAATACGGTGCTAAGCGTCCTAAAGCAGCTAAGAAGTAATTAGAAATAAAAAGTTTGGTTTGCAGAAAGGTTGAGTAAACATCGCAACGGCGAGTTGAAGAACAAAGATGCAGCCCATTAAAACCAATAAGAAAAATGAGAAAAGCTAAACCAAAAAAACGTTTGATCCTTCCGGATCCCGTTTTCGGAGACCAGAAGGTTTCCAAGTTTGTGAATCACCTGATGTACGATGGTAAGAAGAATATCTCTTATGAGATTTTCTACAATGCTTTGAACCTCGTAGGTGAGAAGATGAAGGACAATGAAAAGTCTCCGCTGGAGATTTGGAAAGCTGCCCTCGATAAAATCACTCCGCAGGTAGAGGTGAAGAGCCGCCGTATTGGTGGTGCTACTTTCCAAGTGCCTACAGAGATTCGTCCCGACCGCAAAGAGAGCATCTCTATGAAGAATATGATTGCTTTCGCTCGTAAGCGCGGAGGTAAGACTATGGCTGATAAGCTCGCTGCCGAAATCATGGATGCATTCAATGAGCAGGGTGGCGCATTCAAGCGTAAGGAAGATATGCACCGCATGGCTGAGGCTAACCGTGCATTCGCTCACTTCAGATTCTAAACAGCAAGTAGCATAAAATAAACAATGGCAAAACAAGATCTTCATTTGACGCGTAATATCGGTATCATGGCCCACATTGATGCTGGTAAAACGACTACATCCGAACGTATCCTTTTCTACACTGGTAAAACTCACAAGATTGGTGAGGTTCACGACGGTGCAGCAACAATGGACTGGATGGCCCAAGAGCAGGAGCGCGGTATCACTATTACTTCCGCTGCTACAACATGTTCTTGGAACTGGAATAATAATTCTTATAAGATCAACCTGATTGACACTCCGGGACACGTTGACTTCACAGCTGAGGTTGAGCGTTCTCTTCGTGTTCTTGATGGTGCTGTAGCTACTTACTCTGCTGCCGATGGCGTTCAGCCGCAGTCTGAGACTGTTTGGCGTCAGGCTGATAAATACAACGTCCCCCGTATTGGTTATGTGAACAAGATGGACCGTTCTGGTGCAGATTTCTTTGAGACTGTACGCCAGATGAAGGACCTCCTCGGCGCAAACCCTGTCCCTGTTCAGATTCCTATCGGTGCAGAAGAAAACTTCAGGGGTGTTGTAGATCTCATCAAGATGAAGGCTATCCTTTGGCACGATGAGACAATGGGCGCAGACTACGATATAGAAGACGTTCCCGCAGAACTTGTTGACGAAGCTCAAGAGTGGCGCGACAAGATGCTCGAGGAAGCTTCTAACTTCGACGAGGACCTCATGACGAAGTATTTCGACGATCCTTCTACTATCACTGAAGAAGAAATCATCGCAGCTCTTCGCAAGGGTACCGTATCTATGGAGATTACTCCTATGCTTCTCGGTTCTTCTTACAAGAATAAGGGTGTTCAGCCTTTGCTCGACTACGTTTGTGCTTTCCTTCCCAGCCCTATGGATGCAGTCAACATTGTTGGTACGAATCCTGACACAGGCGAAGAAGAAGATCGTAAGCCAAGCGAAGACGAACCTACTTCAGCTCTCGCATTTAAGATTGCTACTGACCCATATATGGGCCGCCTCGTATTCTTCCGCGTTTATTCCGGTAAGATTGCAGCAGGTTCTTATATCTACAACAGCCGTTCTGGTAAGAAGGAGCGTATCAGCCGCCTCTTCCAGATGAACTCCAACAAGGAAATTCCAATGGAGAGCATCGATGCAGGTGATATCGGTGCAGGTGTAGGTTTTAAGGATATCCACACAGGTGATACTCTTTGCGACGAAGCACACCCCATCGTTCTCGAATCTATGGACTTCCCCGATCCCGTTATCGGTATCGCTGTTGAGCCTAAGACTCAAAAGGATATGGACAAACTCTCTCTCGGTTTGCAAAAGTTGGCAGAAGAAGACCCAACCTTTACCGTTCGTACTGACGAGCAGAGTGGTCAGACCATTATCTCTGGTATGGGTGAGCTTCACCTCGATATTATTATCGACCGTCTGAAGCGTGAGTTCAAGGTAGAATGTAACCAAGGTAAACCTCAGGTTAACTATAAGGAAGCTATCACGAAGACAGTTAACCTCCGCGAAGTTTATAAGAAGCAGAGTGGTGGTCGCGGTAAGTTTGCAGACATTATCGTTAACGTTGGTCCAGTGGATGAAGACTTCAAGGAAGGCGGACTCCAGTTTGTTAACAAGGTTACTGGTGGTAACATTCCTAAGGAGTTCATTCCTAGCGTACAGAAGGGTTTTGAAAGTGCAATGAAGGCCGGTGTGCTCGGTGGCTTCCCTCTTGATAGCCTCAAAGTAGAGTTGCTTGATGGTTCGTTCCACCCCGTTGACTCTGACCAGTTGTCATTCGAAGTTGCAGCCCTCCAGGCTTACAAGAACTCTTGCGCGCAAGCAGGTCCTGTTCTGATGGAACCAATTATGGCTCTCGAAGTTGTAACTCCAGAAGAGAACATGGGTGATGTTATCGGCGACTTGAACAAGCGTCGTGGTCAGGTTGAAGGTATGGAGAGCAGCCGTAGCGGTGCTCGTATCGTAAAGGCTAAGGTGCCTCTCGCAGAAATGTTCGGTTATGTAACAGCTCTGCGTACTATCACCTCTGGTCGTGCAACGTCTTCTATGACATACCACCACCACGCTCCTCTTTCTTCTTCTATCGCACGTGCGGTACTTGAGGAAATCAATGGCCGCGTAGACCTCATCAAGTAAAAACTTTTTTCACTACTGTCCAGACGGCAGGCTAACGAATGACTCTTAGCCTGTACGTCTCCGACAGATTATTCAAAACAAATAAAGACAATGAGTCAGAAAATTCGTATTAAGCTGAAAAGCTACGACCACACTCTCGTTGAGAAATCAGCAGAGAAGATCGTTAAGAACGTGAAGGCAACCGGCGCTATCGTTAGTGGTCCGATTCCTCTCCCCACGCGCAAGCGCATCATCACTGTAAACCGTAGTACGTTCGTAAACAAGAAATCTCGTGAGCAGTTCCAGGTTTCCACTTACAAGCGTCTCATTGATATTTACAGCGCAACTCCTAAGACGGTAGATGCTTTGATGAAGCTCGAACTTCCGTGCGGTGTTGAAGTTGAAATCAAGGTGTAGTCGTTAGGCTCACTGTTTAAAACAGTATAGCTCCTTTTTCTTGTTTTGTAGGAAAAGGAGCTTTTATATACTCTTTTAGAAAGGATAGTAGTAATAATAATAGAGAGTAATAAATCTACCCTTATAGCTTTGCGCTTATTCTGTAAGAGTCACTTAGCTGTGTTACAGCAAATGATATGATTTTTTCTTTTGGATTTTTACTTTCGTATAGAGATGAACAATGATGGATGTAAGAGATGATAAAAAACTATCTTTGATATTATTTCTATGGATTTTGCTGGAATCCTTCCTGGAATATTAGCATAATTTTATCTATAAATAATTAAAACTTTATGAATACAGAACTTAAAAGATATGTGTGCCCACACTGTGATGTATATTTTTTTGAGAGCGAGCAGCATTTAGCAGGATCTGAGCCTAAAAACGTAGGATTTGATGTAAGCGTGATTCCTCCTGATGAGGATGATGACGATACAGATTTGGTTGGAGAAACTCGCAAACATTCAAGCGGGCGTAATCTTTGGTCTGACTAAGAATCTCGTTGACGAAGAATTTATATTTGCAAACAAAATCCCCCTTCTATTTCTGGAATAGGGGATTTTTGTTTTGTATAATTCAAACTGTTGTCCTATGCTAAGCTAATGGCTAAATAGAGTGTAGTGGGGGAGGCCATGCGTGGTGTCTTGCTATGGTTTTCTATGTAGGAGGAACCTTGCTATAGCTTTTCTCAAAGATTCTTTGGCAGCGAAAGAGAGTGGAGTGTATAAAAATATCCTTATTGGATTTGCTGATACAATAAGGCTGTGAGCTGAAAGGCTTATTGTGTCGGCTGGCGCGCTTATAGTAGCAGCTGACGCAGTAGGAGAAGCAGGACGTAGAAGAGATGTCTACTCTTCTTCTGGAGTTATTTTTTGTTGTCACCTCATTACATCGACACCGTTGATATTTAAGGCCTTGAAAACGTTTGTGTTAAGAGTGTGACAACAGTGTGACGATAAAATGAAGAGGAAAGACTGTTGCAGCGCATTGTAAATGCTTGCTTTCCAAGTTGCTTTGCTCATGTGTGACAACGTGAAAACAAAAAAGTTCTTTTTCTTTTGTAGCAGAAGAAGGATTCAATCTGTCACTCTTTTAGGTGAAGATTTACCGTTGAGTATGGTTGAAGTGGTCCTCATGTCCTTCTTGTGTATAGTTCGACTCTCTTATTAGAGAAGTGCGTTTTTGCATTGGTTTTTGCAATGCAGAGATTCGGATGTACCTCCTAAATGATTGAAATAAAAATAATTGGAGAAATTCTTTGTGCAATAAAATAAGTTTTGTAATTTTGCACCCGCGAAAAGTAGGAAACGTTAGATACCTGCTTTATTATAAGGGCGTTAAGCCTAATAGTTGTGAGAGCAACATGCGCCCCACTTCTCAGTCGCGATGGGATTTGGGCTACGCACAAAATAGATTTTAATATTTTTATTTACATAAATTAATCAAGCTGAAATGCCAGGATTATTAGGAAAGAAAATCGGAATGACATCCGTTTTCAGTGCCGACGGCAAGAACGTGCCGTGCACTGTTATCGAAGTAGGTCCTTGCGTGGTAACTCAGGTGAAGAACGTTGAGAAAGATGGATATGCTGCCGTTCAGGTAGGTTTCCAGGAAGCAAAAGAGAAAAATACTTCTGCTCCCCTTCTCGGTCACTTCAAGAAAGCTGGTACCACTCCCAAGCGCCACTTGGCTGAGTTCACAGGTTTTGACAAGGAACTGAATTTGGGCGACACCCTCAGTGTTTCTGATGTTTTTACGGACGAAGATTTCGTTGATGTAGCAGGAACTTCTAAGGGTCATGGTTTCCAGGGCGTTGTTAAACGCCACGGTTTCGGTGGTGTTGGTCAGATGACTCACGGTCAGGATGACCGTCAGCGTAAACCGGGTTCTATCGGTGCCTGCTCTTACCCTGCAAAAGTTTTCAAGGGTATGCGCATGGGTGGCCAGATGGGCGGAAAGCGCGTCACCACTCAAAACCTGAAAGTTTTAAAAGTTATCCCTGAGCACAACTTACTCTTGATCAAGGGTTCAGTTGCAGGATGTAAAGGTTCAATCGTAATTGTTGAAAAGTAATGGAAGTTAGCGTATTTAATATCAAAGGTGAAGATACCGGCAGAAAAGTTACTCTGAACGATTCTGTTTTCGGCATAGAGCCGAATGACCACGCCATCTACCTCGACGTGAAACACTACATGGCAGCTCAGCGCCAGGGTACGGCAAAGTCTAAAGAAAGAAGCGAACTGAGTGGTTCTACTAAGAAGCTCGGCCGTCAGAAAGGCGGTGGCGGTGCACGCCGTGGTGATATCAATTCACCGGTGCTCGTTGGTGGTGCTCGCGTGTTCGGTCCGAAGCCCCGCAACTATAGCTTCAAGCTCAACAAGAAGGTGAAGGCTCTTGCTCGCCGTAGCGCTCTTAGCTACAAGGCACAGGAGAACGCTATTGTTGTTGTTGAAGACTTCAATCTGGAAGCTCCCAAGACGAAGAGCTGTGTTGAGTTTACAAAGAATCTCAACGTTGCCGATAAGAAGGTGCTCGTAGTTTTGCCAGAATCAAACAAAAATGTATATTTGTCAGCTCGCAACTTGCAGAATGTTCGCGTTGCCAACGCAGCAGAACTCAACACATATCGTGTTTTGGATGCTAGCGTAATGGTTGTAACAGAGAACGCTCTGAAAGGTATTGAAGCTGTCTTAACCAAGTAAGCTACGAAGTAAGATATGGCATTCATTATCAAACCTATCGTCACTGAGAAGATGACGGCTCTGACAGAGAAGGAAAATAAGTTCGGCTTCATCGTAAAGCCCGAAGCAAATAAAGTCCAGATTAAGTCAGAGATTGAAGCTCGCTACAATGTTCACGTCACAGCAGTTAACACTATGGTTTATGCTGGTAAGAACAAGTCACGTTATACTCGTGCTGGTCTCGTACGTGGTCGTAGCAATGCCTTTAAGAAGGCAATCGTAACCCTGAAAGAGGGCGAAACTATCGATTTTTATAGCAATATCTAAATAACTGATGGCAGTACGTAAATTTAAGCCCACTACACCGGGCCAGAGACACAAAGTTATTGGTACGTTCGAAGAAATTACTGCATCCGTACCAGAAAAATCTCTCGTTTACGGTAAGCGTGTAAGCGGTGGTCGCAACAACGTCGGTAAGGAAACCATGCGTTACCTCGGCGGTGGCCACAAGAGAAAATATCGCTTCATCGACTTCCGACGTGAGAAAGATGGTGTACCCGCAGTCGTTAAAACAATCGAATACGATCCGAACCGTTCAGCTCGTATCGCTCTTTTGTTCTACGCAGACGGTGAAAAGCGTTACATTATCGCTCCTAATGGATTGAAAGTAGGCGACCAGCTCATGTCTGGTGCTGAAGCAGCTCCCGAAGTTGGTAATGCTCTTCCTTTGAAGAACATCCCCGTAGGTACCGTTGTTCACAACATTGAGCTCCGTCCGGGTCAGGGCGCATTGCTCGTTCGTAGTGCAGGTAACTTCGCACAGCTGACATCACGCGAAGGTGACTATTGTGTTATCAAGTTACCTAGCGGTGAAACTCGTAGAATCTTAGGTGCTTGCAAGGCTACGATTGGTAGCGTCGGCAATTCTGATCATGCTCTTGAATCCTCCGGTAAGGCAGGTCGTTCACGCTGGTTGGGTCGTCGTCCTCACAACCGTGGTGTTGTTATGAACCCTGTTGATCACCCAATGGGTGGTGGTGAAGGCCGCCAGAGTGGTGGACACCCACGTTCACGTACCGGTTTGTATGCTAAGGGCTTGAAGACAAGAGCTCCGAAGAAGCAGTCGAACAAGTACATTATCGAAAGACGTAAAAAGTAACCTAAAGATTAAAGTATGAGTCGTTCACTTAAAAAAGGTCCGTACATCGCAGTTTCTCTCGAGAAGAAGATTCTCGCCATGAACGAAAGTGGCAAGAAGAGCGTTGTTAAAACATGGGCTCGCGCATCAGTGATTTCTCCCGACTTCGTCGGTCACACTGTAGCAGTTCATAACGGCAATAAATTCATCCCCGTCTATGTTACCGAGAACATGGTAGGCCACAAGTTCGGTGAATTTGCACCGACACGTAAGTTTGGTGGTCACGCTGGTAACAAACGATAGGCTTTCAATCCAGTAATAAAAAGTAAAAAGATAAATGGGAGCAAGAAAAAAATTAGCGGCTAACGCTAGAAAAGAAGCCCTGAAGACCCAATATTTCGCTTCACTGCGAAATGTTCCCTCCTCTCCCCGCAAAATGCGCTACGTCGTTGACATGGTTCGCGGCATGGAAGTAAACCGCGCATTGGCAACTCTCCGCTTCTCTAAGAAAGCAGCAAGCTTGGATGTTGAAAAACTTCTTCGCAGTGCAATCGCTAACTGGGAGCAGAAGAACGACCGCAAGGCAGAGGATGGCGAATTGTTTATCACCAAGGTTTTTGTTGACGAAGGCGTAACGCTGAAGCGTATGCGTCCAGCACCTCAAGGTCGCGGTTACAGAATTCGCAAACGTTCAAACCACGTGACTCTTCACGTAGGAACTAAAACTAATGATTAATCGAAAAGAAGTATGGGACAAAAAGTAAATCCGATAAGTAACCGACTTGGAATTATTCGTGGTTGGGATTCTAACTGGTTCGGCGGTTCTAACTTCGGCGATCGTATTCTCGAAGATAGCAAACTCCGTAAGTATCTCGATGCACGTCTTGCTAAAGCCAGCGTTTCACGCATCGTGATCGAGCGTACCCCAAAACTCATTACGATTACTGTATGCACCGCTCGTCCGGGCATCATCATTGGTAAGGGTGGTCAGGAAGTTGACAAGCTCAAGGAAGAACTTAAGAAAATCACAGATAAGGACGTACAGATTAACATCTTCGAAGTGCGCAAGCCGGATCTCGATGCAAACATCGTTGGCCAAAGCATCGCTCGCCAGATTGAAGGTAAAGTAGCATATCGTCGCGCCATCAAAATGGCTGTTGCTAATGCTATGCGCATGGGTGCCGAAGGTATTAAGGTACAAGTTTCTGGCCGTCTGAATGGCGCAGAAATGGCACGTAAGGAAATGTTTAAGGAAGGTCGCACTCCGCTGCACACCCTCCGCGCAGACATCGACTACTGCCAGACAGCAGCTCTTACGAAGGTAGGTCTGATTGGTATCAAGGTTTGGATTTGCCGTGGCATCGTTTATGGCAAACGTGACCTTCAGCCAAACTTTACTCCTGAGAAGGAGACCGGCCGTCGCGAAGGTGGCGATCGCCGCGATCGTCGTCGTTTCCGTGGCAACAGAAACAACAACCGTTAATTTCTTTAGAGTATTATGTTACAACCGAAAAGAACAAAATACAGAAGACCGCAAAAAGGCCGTTGCAAAGGTAATGCACAGCGTGGTAACCAGCTGGCATTTGGTAGTTTCGGCATCAAGAGCCTCGATACACACTGGCTCACCGGTCGCCAAATCGAAGCTGCTCGTATCGCAATGACGCGTTATATGCAGCGTGAAGGTCAGAGCTGGATTCGCATCTTCCCTGACAAACCTATCACTAAGAAGCCTGCTGACGTACGTATGGGTAAGGGTAAAGGTGATCCCGTTGGATACGTTTTCCCTATCACTCCAGGTCGCATTATCTTCGAAATCGAAGGCGTTCCCTTCGAAGTAGCTAAAGAAGCTCTTCGCCTTGCAGCACAGAAGCTTCCCGTTACTACCAAATTTGTTGTAAGACACGATTACGATAAAAACGCTTGATTATGAAAATAGCAGAAATCCGTAAAATTGCAGCCAATGAGCTCCAGGAGCGCCTTGACGCAGAGGTTGAAAAATACAACCAGATGCTGCTCAATCACAGCGTTTCTCCTCTGGAAAATCCCGCGCAGATTAAAGAGGCTCGTCGTACGATTGCCAAGATCAAAACGGTGTTGCGCGAAAACGAACTCAACAATAAATAATAGTCCAGAATGGAAGCTAGAAATTTAAGAAAGACAAGACAGGGTGTTGTTGTCAGCAACAAGATGGACAAGACAATTGTTGTTGCAGCAAAGTTTAAGGAGAAACACCCGATTTATGGTAAGTTTATCTCTAAAACGAAAAAGTTCTATGCTCATAACGAGGAGAACGATTGCAATGAAGGCGATACTGTCCTGATCATGGAAACCCGCCCTCTTAGCAAATCAAAGCGTTGGAGAGTTGTTAAAATCGTAGAAAGAGCTAAGTAATTATGATCCAAGTTGAAAGTAAATTGAACGTAGCTGACAATAGCGGTGCTCGTGAAGCAGTCTGCATCCGTGTGCTGGGTGGTACTCGCCGTCGCTACGCTTCTGTAGGTGATGTTATTGTTGTGGCTGTTCACAACATCATCCCTTCAAGTGACCTGAAAAAAGGTGCTGTTTCCAAGGCTTTGATTGTACGCACTAAGAAGGAAATTCGTCGTCCCGATGGTTCATACATCCGTTTCGATGACAACGCTTGCGTTCTTCTGAATAATGCTGGCGAAATCCGCGGTAGTCGTATCTTCGGTCCTGTTGCCCGTGAACTCCGTGCAACGAACATGAAAGTCGTTTCTTTGGCACCTGAAGTTCTTTAATTCAAAGTAAACAGAAACAGTAATGACTAAGTTACATATTAAAAAAGGCGATACCGTATACGTAAACGCAGGTAAAGCAAAGGGTAAGACGGGCAAGGTTGTCCGCGTACTCGTTGACAAGCAACGCGCTATCGTAGAAGGTCTCAATATGGTTTCTAAAAGCCAGAAGCCGAGTGCCAAAAATCCGCAGGGTGGCATCGTTACGATGGAGGCCCCAATTCATATTTCGAACCTTAACGTGGTTGATCCTAAAGATGGAAAAACTCCTACACGTATCGGCCGCCGCCTGAATGAGGCTGGTAAGTTGGTTCGCTTCGCTAAAAAATCAGGAGAGGAGATCAAGTAATGAGCAATACAGCAAGTCTTAAAAAAGAATATGCAGAGCGCATTGCACCGGCTCTGATGAATAAGTTTAACTACAAGTCAACGATGCAGATTCCCCGTCTGACTAAAATCGTCATCAACGAGGGACTTGGTTTGGCAACAGCCGACAAAAAAGTCATTGACGTAGCTTTGAACGAATTGTCAACAATCACTGGTCAGAAGGCTGTTGCAACAGTTTCTAAGAAGGACGTTGCAAACTTCAAGCTTCGTAAGAAGATGCCTATCGGTGTTATGGTTACTCTCCGTGGTGAGCGTATGTACGAATTCCTTGAGCGTCTGGTTCGCGTGGCTCTGCCCCGTATCCGTGACTTTAAGGGTATCGCAAGTAAGCTCGATGGCCGTGGTAACTATACACTCGGTATTCAAGAGCAGATTATCTTCCCAGAAATTAACATCGATACAATTGAACGCATGACAGGTATGAACATCACGTTCGTTACCACTGCAGCTACCGATGAAGAAGGTTTCGCTCTGCTCAAAGAATTCGGTCTTCCCTTTAATAACGCTAAAAACAACTAATTAAAATATGGCAAAAGAATCAATGAAAGCACGCGAAGTAAAGCGTGCTAAACTGGTAGCCAAATACGCAAAGAAGCGTGCAGCGTTGAAGGAGATTGTTAACAAATCGCAGGATCCTGTAGAAGCTTACGAGGCAGCTCGTAAGCTGCAGGCTATCCCCCGCAATGCTAATCCTATCCGCCTGCACAACCGTTGCAAGTTGACGGGGCGCCCCAAAGGCTATATCCGTCTCTTCGGCTTGTCTCGTATCCAATTCCGCGAGATGGCTTCTAGCGGTCTTATCCCTGGCGTAAAGAAAGCAAGCTGGTAAATTCCTTTTTATTATTATTTAATATTGTCGGGATAGTCCCGATTAATTAAACAACCAAACAAATGACAGATCCAATAGCAGATTTTCTGACGCGGTTGCGCAACGCCATCCAGGCTAAGCATCGTGTGGTTGAAGTACCCGCATCAAACCTGAAGAAGGACATCACGAAGATTCTCTTCGAGAAAGGTTACATCCTCAACTACAAGTTTGTAGAAGATGGTCCTCAGGGAACAATCAAAATCGCTCTCAAGTATGAGCCTGAAACAAAGGCAAGTGCTATTCAGAGCTTGCAGCGAGTTTCTCGTCCTGGTATGCGTAAGTATACAGGCTACCGCGAAATGCCGAGAGTTATCAACGGATTGGGTATTGCAATCGTATCCACTTCCAAAGGTGTAATGACAAACAAGGAAGCATCCGCTGAGAAGATTGGTGGCGAAGTTCTTTGCTATGTATATTAATTAGGAGGTTAACATGTCTAGAATAGGTAAATTGCCGATTAACATTCCTGCTGGCGTTACAGTTGACGTCAAGGATAATGTAGTGACCGTTAAGGGTCCGAAGGGTGAGCTGTCTCAGACGGTTAATCCCGCTATCTCAGTTTCCCTTGAAGAAGGTCAGATTACTTTCGCTATCAACGAGAACAGCGATGTAGACCAAAAGCAGAAGCAGGCTTTCCATGGCCTCTATCGTGCATTGGTTAATAACATGGTTGTTGGTGTTAGCGAAGGCTATAAGAAAGAAATGGAGCTCGTAGGTGTTGGTTACCGTGTATCTAATCAAGGCAACTTGATTGAATTCTCTCTCGGTTTTACTCACAGCATCTTCCTTCAAGTTCCTGCTGAAATCAAGGTTGAGACTAAGAGCGAAAGAAACAAGAACCCGTATATTAGCCTAGAGTCCTGCGATAAGCAGTTGCTCGGCATGGTTTGCGCCAAAATTCGTTCTTTCCGTATGCCTGAACCTTATAAAGGAAAGGGTATTCTGTATATCGGTGAGCAGATCCGCCGCAAGAGTGGTAAGGCAGCCGGTGCTAAGTAATTTTAATAGAATAAGATTATGACTACAAGAAAAGAACAACGTCGCATTAAAATCAAATATCGGGTACGCAATAAGATCTCTGGTTCTGCGGCTCGTCCCCGTCTGAGCGTGTTCCGCAGCAACAAGCAGATCTATGCACAGATTATCGATGATGAAGCTCAGAAGACGCTTGTTAGCGCTTCTTCTCTCGGTTTTGAAGCCATGCCCAAACAAGAGCAGGCAGAGAAAGTTGGTGAAGCTGTAGCAGCAAAAGCCATCGCAGCAGGTATCACTACGGTTGTTTTTGACCGTAATGGTTATCTCTATCACGGTCGTGTAAAACAGGTGGCAGATGGTGCCCGCAAAGGTGGACTTAAATTCTAAAGATTATGGCAAACAGAGTAAATGTTAATAGCGAAGAATTAAAGGATAGACTGGTTGCTATCAATCGTACAACAAAGGTTACTAAAGGTGGTCGTACGTTCACGTTTGCTGCTATCGTAGTAGTTGGTGATGGTAAAGGCGTTATCGGTCTGGGCCTCGGCAAGGCTGGTGAAGTTTCTGCAGCCATCGCTAAGGGCGTTGAAGCTGCAAAGAAGAACCTCGTTCAGGTTCCTGTACTCAAAGGTACAGTTCCTCACGAGATGACAGCTCACTATGGTGGTGCAGAAGTTATCATCCTTCCGGCATCTGAAGGTACTGGTGTTGTGGCAGGTGGCGCTATGCGTGCCGTACTCGACAGCGTAGGTATCAAAGACGTTCTGGCAAAGTCGAAAGGCTCTTCAAACCCTCACAACCTTGTGAAGGCAACAATCGCTGCCTTGAGCAATATGCGTGATGCACGTACAGTTGCTAAGCAGCGCGGTGTTTCATTGGATAAAGTATTCAGAGGATAATTCGACTATGGCAACAATAAAAGTAAAGCAGATTAAGAGCAGAATTCATGCTCCTAAAGACCAGAAAAGTACACTTGATGCACTGGGCCTGAAGAAATTATATCGCACTGTAGAGGTTGAGGATAATCCCGTAATGCGCGGTATGATTCGCAAGGTAAGCCACCTGGTTGAGATTGTTGAACAGTAAAAACAAACAGAAAGTCATGAAATTACATACTTTAAAACCCGCGAATGGCTCTACGCATCATGATAAACGAGTAGGTCGTGGTCCAGGCTCTGGCATGGGAGGCACTTCTACTCGTGGTCACAAGGGTGCTAAGTCGCGTTCTGGTTACCACAAGAAGATTGGCTTCGAAGGTGGTCAGATGCCGTTGCAGCGTCGCTTGCCGAAGTTCGGCTTCAAGAATATCAACCGCGTTGAATACAAGGCCATTAACCTCAGTGTTCTGCAGGCTCTCGCTGAGCAGAAGAATTTAGAGAAGATTGGTCGCGAAGAACTGATTGCTGCAGGTTTCATCTCCTCTAAGCAGTTAGTAAAGATTCTTGGTAATGGCGACCTCAAGGCTAAGTTGGCTGTAGAGGCTAACGCCTTCTCCAAGACTGCAGAAGCTGCTATTCAGGCAGTTGGTGGAACCGCAACTAAGATCTAATTATGAAAAAAATAATCGAGACTCTAAAGAACATCTGGAGAATTGAGGATTTGCGTACGCGACTCCTCATTACTCTCCTGTTCATTGCCATCTATCGTTTTGGCTCTTTTGTAGTACTGCCAGGCATTGATCCAACTCGTCTTGCAGCTCTGCAGAGTCAAACGGAAAACGGTTTGATGTCCCTGTTGAATATGTTCTCAGGTGGTGCATTCTCTCATGCGTCAGTATTTGGCCTTGGTATTATGCCTTACATCTCTGCATCCATTATTATTCAGATTTTGGCTGTAGCCGTACCGTATTTCCAGAAGATGCAACGTGACGGTGAGAGCGGACAGAGAAAGATCAATCAATACACTCGTTGGTTGACGATAGCAATTCTTTTGTTCCAAGCTCCTACCTATATGATAAACCTTCGTTCACAAGTGGGCCAGAGTGGTGCTTTCATGGTTGGTGATACGTTCTGGTTTATGTTCTCGTCTACGATTATCCTTGCTGCAGGCAGCATGTTCATCCTATGGTTGGGTGAGCGTATAACCGACAAGGGTGTAGGAAACGGTGTTTCTCTCATCATTATGATCGGTATTATTGCACGCTTCCCTGGTGCTATTTTTGAGCAGCTCACATCTTCTATCTCTGGAGCAGAAGGTGGTGGCTTGATAATGTTCCTTTTCGAACTTATCGCTCTGCTCTTCGTTATGGCACTGTCTATCCTGCTTGTAAAGGCTACTCGCAAGGTTCCGGTTCAATATGCAAAGCGTATCGAGGGTAACCGTCAGTTTGGCGGAGCACGTCAGTATATTCCGTTGAAGCTATTTGCAGCCAACGTAATGCCGATTATCTTCGCTCAAGCCATTATGTTTATCCCCGCCACCATGATTATGGCGTTCTCTAAGGATGGTTCAAACCCAGTAGGACATCTTCTCTCTGATCAATTTAGCCTTCCTTACAACATCATCTATGTTATCTTGATTGTTCTCTTCACTTATTTCTACACGGCTATCACGATGAATCCCGTGCAGATGGCTGAAGATATGAAACGTAACAGCGGTTTTATCCCTGGCGTAAAGCCCGGTAAAGCTACGGCAGATTATATCGACACAGTTATGACAAGAATTACCTTCCCTGGTTCTCTTTTCATTGCGTTGATTGCAGTTCTTCCTGCATTTGCTGTACTCTTCGGTGTTAAGCAAGGTTTCGCTCAGTTCTTTGGTGGTACCTCATTGTTGATTCTTGTCGGTGTTGTTATCGATACTCTTCAGCAAATTGAGAGCTACATGCTTGTCCGTCATTACGACGGCTTGCTCAACGCTGGGCACACACGCAATCGTTCAAGCGTAGCAGCATATTAAGAAAATTTCCATTTAAACCGATTCGGATGATATATCTGAAAACGGAAGATGAGATAGAGGCGCTGCGAAAAGCAAATCAGCTTGTAGCAGCAACTCTTGCGGAAATCGCAAAAATTGTTCAGCCGGGTGTAACCACCCGAGAGATGGACACCTTGGCTGAACATTTCATTCGCGACAATGGCGCGGTCCCAAGTTTTAAGGGATGTCCTAATCCTTTTGGCCCCGCCTTTCCTGCATCCATTTGTACCTCAGTTAACGACACAATCGTTCATGGTATTCCAGAGGATAAACCATTGAAGAAAGGTGATATAGTCTCGGTGGATTGCGGAGTTCTCCTCGAAGGCTTCTGTGGAGATTCATGTTACACCTTTTGTGTAGGTGAAGTGAAAGCAGAAATCAAGCAGTTACTGTCAGTGACGAAAGAAAGCCTTTATAAAGGAATCGAACAAGCCATTGTAGGCAACCGCTTAGGAGATATAGGATGCGCAGTGCAGCATCATGTCCAGCAATATGGATACGGCGTCGTCCGACAGTATGCCGGTCATGGTATAGGAAAGAAAATGCACGAAGACCCCATGGTTCCTAATTACGGGACAGCAGGCACAGGCCTCGCAATCTCCAATGGACTTTGCATCGCCATAGAGCCAATGATAACAGAAGGAAAAGCCTCCTCATATCTATTGCCCGACCGTTGGAGCGTAAAGACGCGCGATGGCAAAAGTGCTGCACATTATGAGCACACCATAGCTATTCACCATGGCAAAGCCGATATTCTCTCATCATTCGAAGAAGTAGAACAAATAGAAAGAACAAAACATTAATATGTCTAAGCAGTTAGCGATAGAACAAGATGGAACAATTGTTGAAGCATTGAGCAATGCAATGTTCCGCGTAGAGTTGGAGAATGGGCATGAAATAACAGCCCACATCTCAGGAAAGATGCGTATGCATTACATCAAGATCCTTCCCGGAGACAAGGTAAAAGTGGAAATGAGTCCCTACGACCTTTCAAAAGGTAGAATCGTTTTCCGATATAAATAAAAAAGCAAAATAATAATGAAAACAAGAGCATCCTTGAAGAAACGATCCGCCGATTGCAAGATTGTACGTCGTAAGGGTCGTCTGTATGTGATTAACAAGAAGAACCCTAAGATGAAATTACGTCAGGGTTAATCAGTTTTCGCAAAGTAATAAAACAAGTATATGGCAATAAGAATTGTTGGTGTCGATCTGCCTCAGAACAAGCGAGGCGAAATCGCCCTGACCTATATCTACGGATTAGGTCGTAGTAGCGCGGCTAAAATCTTGGATAAAGCCGGTATTGACAGGGACATTAAAGTAAAGGATTGGACTGATGACCAAGCAGCAAAGATTCGTGAGATTATTGGTGCTGAATACAAAGTAGAGGGTGACCTCCGCAGCGAAATTCAGATGAACATTAAGCGTCTCATGGACATCGGTTGCTACCGTGGTATCCGTCACCGTGCAGGTCTTCCTGTACGCGGCCAGAGCACGAAAAACAACGCTCGTACTCGTAAGGGTCGCAAAAAGACCGTTGCAAACAAGAAAAAGGCTACTAAATAATAATTGATTATGGCAAAGAAAACAGTTGCAGCTAAGAAGCGTAACGTAAAGGTTGACGCAATGGGTCAGCTTCACGTTCACAGCTCTTTCAATAATATTATCGTTTCCTTGTCGAACAGTGAAGGTCAGATTATCAGCTGGTCAAGTTCTGGTAAGATGGGCTTCCGTGGTTCCAAGAAGAACACTCCGTACGCTGCTCAGATGGCAGCACAGGATTGCGCCAAGGTAGCTTTCGACCTCGGTCTTCGTAAGGTGAAAGCTTACGTTAAGGGTCCCGGCAATGGTCGTGAATCTGCTATCCGTGCCATCCATGGTGCAGGTATTGAAGTTACCGAGATTATCGACGTTACTCCGCTGCCCCACAATGGCTGCCGTCCTCCGAAGAGAAGAAAGGTATAATTCCAATAGCAAGTTGAATTGTTATATTAAAAGCTAAAATTAAAAAAAATGGCAAAATATACAGGTCCTAAGTCTCGCATCGCACGTCGTTTCGGCGAGGCTATCTTCGGTGCTGATAAAGTTCTCGCAAAGCGTAATTTCCCTCCCGGCCAGCACGGCAATGGTCGCCGTCGTAAGAGCTCTGAGTACGGTGTCATGCTTGCTGAGAAGCAGAAGGCTAAGTACACTTATGGTGTTCTTGAACGTCAGTTCCGTAACATGTTTGATAAGGCAGCAGCAACCAGCGGCATTACCGGTGAAATTCTCCTTCAGAATCTCGAATGCCGTCTTGACAATGTTGTATATCGCCTGGGTATCGCTCCTACTCGTGCAGCAGCTCGTCAGCTTGTAAACCACAAGCACATCACTGTTGATGGTCAAGTAGTGAACATTGCTTCTTACAGTGTAAAACCGGGTCAGATCGTCGCTGTACGTGAGAAGTCTAAGAGTCTCGAAGTAGTTGCAGACTCTTTGGCAGGCTTCAACCACAGCAAGTATCCTTGGATCGAATGGGACGAAAGCGTTAAGGGTGGCAAGCTTCTGCACATGCCCGAACGTGCTGACATCCCTGAGAATATCAAGGAGCAGCTGATTGTCGAGTTGTACTCTAAGAACTAAAAAGCCTTTCTCCCTTCCCCTCTTTTTTGGAGGGGAGGAGAGGAGGAAACTTTTGGCAAATCTTTATCGATTTGTCTCATAGCCTGAAAAGGCTTTACCCAAAATCCTAAATAAAAAGAATTAATGGCGATATTAGCATTTCAAAAACCTGACAAAGTGATCATGTTGGAAAGCGACGATAAGTACGGAAAATTCGAACTTCGTCCTTTGGAAACGGGCTTCGGTACCACTGTCGGAAATGCCCTCCGTCGCATCCTGCTCTCCTCTCTCGAAGGCTATGCCATCAATACCATCAAGATCGAAGGTGTTGAGCATGAGTTTGCTACCGTGCCTGGAGTCAGCGAGGATGTAACCAACATCATCCTTAACTTGAAGCAAGTACGTTTCAAGAAACTGGTAGAAGAGTACGACACTGAGAAGACCCAGCTAACCATCTCCAACTCCACGGAGTTCAAGGCTGGTGATATCCATCTCAACGGATTTGAAGTGTTAAATCCTGATTTGGTGATTTGTCATTTAGATTCGAAAGCCTCGATGACCATCGAACTGACTGTCAACAAAGGCCGTGGTTATGTCCCCGCTGATGAAAACCGCGACTATTGCTCTGACATCCATCAGATAGCCATCGACTCCATCTACACTCCCATCCGCAATGTTAAGTACAGCGTTGAACCGTATCGTGTTGAGCAAAAGACCGACTACGACAAGCTCGTGCTTGAAATCACTACGGATGGTTCCATCCAGCCAAAAGATGCGCTGAAGGAAGCAGCAAAAATTCTGATCTACCACTTCGCTCTGTTCTCCGATGAGAGTATCACCGCGAGCAACTCAACAAGTGTAGACAATCCACCGATTGATGAGAACACCCTCAAAATGCGTCAGCTCCTCAAGCAGAAGCTCGCTGATCTGAATCTTTCAGTTCGTGCGCTCAACTGTCTCAAGGCAGCCGATGTTGAAACTTTGGGCGATCTCGTTCAGTTCAATAAGTCTGACCTCCTCAAGTTCCGCAACTTCGGTAAGAAATCACTCACTGAGCTTGATGATTTGCTCGAGAGCAAGAATCTGTCGTTCGGGATGGACACAACCCTTTACAAATTGGACAACGATTAATTGAACGACAAAAGTTGTCCGTAAACTCCACCGTTGTTTGCAATCTGCTGAGAGGCCTAAGCTAAGGCCAAAGCCCTCACTCGACGCAACAACCAACATTCAAAAAAATGAGACATAATAAAAAATTCAACCATCTGAGTCGTACTGCATCCCACAGAAGCACAATGCTTGCCAATATGGCAGTTTCTCTGATCCAGCACAAAAGAATCACTACGACTCTCGCCAAGGCTAAGGCTCTGAAGAAGTACGTTGAGCCGCTCATCACCAAGAGTAAGAACGACACAACGAACTCTCGCCGCGTTGTCTTCAGCTATTTGAAGGACAAATTCGCTGTTACTGAATTGTTCAAGAATATCTCTGAGAAAGTGGCTAACCGTCCCGGTGGCTACACTCGTATCATCAAGCTCGGCTTCCGCCAGAGTGATGGTGCCGACATGGCTTTCATCGAACTCGTTGACTACGATGAAAACATGGCTAAGGAAGAGAAGAAGGCAAAGCGCACGCGTCGTAGCCGTAAGGCTGCAGCCGCTGAAGCTCCCGCAGCTGAAGCACCTGCAACTGAAACTCCTGCTGAAGAAGCAGCAGCTGAATAATCGACACAATTCTCTATTGCATATTTTAGCCCTGCACAGTGATGTGCGGGGCTTTTTATTTCTATAAACTTTTTGAGTAATTCTCAAATCCTCCATTTTGCTTTTGGCTTATATGACAAAAAGAGACCTAAAATCTCTTGTACTTCCGAATTGCATATGCCAAATACAAATAATGAATTAGAAGCACTCAACTCTACTTTGAAGGCAAAACTAGACCTGCATAAGGGGATTAGCAAAGAAAGGAGAAAAGTATTCATTCAAGACTTTTTAAAGGCTCATTCCCCGTATGGATAAAGTGGATACAAGCAGTTTCAGGTCTCTTTTTGGCATATAAGAGAAAAAGAGACCCATTTTAGGTCTCTTTTTGTCACTTATGCCATATTCCCTTTTTGTAGGTTTTAGCATATGTTTTGCTATTATTTCATAAAAAATCTTATAGAAAAAGCTGTATAGTAAAATCTTTCTGTAATTTTGTGTTCGATAGTCATAGCACTTTTTGTTTTATTTTTTTGGTATATCATTGCCTTAAAATGATACTAATTTTTGCTAATAACTAAATTTACAACTATGTATAATGCATCAAACTTAAATAACCCTATATTCAAGCTAAATTAAAAACAAGTGAAAAGTACTTTTTCCATCAAAGCTTATGCTCTATTCTTTATCTTCCTTTTTCTTTCAATTAAGAGCGAAGCAAAGCTTAAAATACCCTTTGGTAGCCGAGATGTAGTGGACGTTATATACACTACTTCTAAGCAAGACAGCCTCTATGAAGGAGAAGATAAGCTAGATATTGCGCGATATCATAAGGAGTTTAATATTGCTTATATTCTTCCTCTCTATATAGAAGAGGAGCCTAAAATAGTTCTTTATGATAAGGAAAACCAGTTAATCTACGATTTTAAGTCTCCTCAAGAGGAGCAAAAGGTGAAAGAAATTCTTAAGAAAAAAGGTGTTGATGTGGAAGAAAAGCTGAGTCTTAGCTGGTACACACGCTGGGGAGCTAAGCTTTTACTTATTATACTCATAGGAATTCCTATTGCTGGGTCTTTTTGTGGCAAAGATGATGACATAAAAGAGCCAACGAAATTATAAATTACAAAAATTATTATTATGCCTACTACACAAATTATCTTTATCGCAGTTTTCATCGTTGTAGCGTTTGCTTTTAGTTTCTTTTACAGTAAGTTCTTCGGTGTAAAAGGTTATACTCAAGCAGACTTAGATAACCGTGTTAAGAACATTACCGAGCAAGAGATTACAGACTTTTATTCCTCAGAACTTAAAGACTGTCTAAAGCAATTAGATGGAAAACAAGTTCTTGCAGCAAGCTGTTTGTTTCATGCACCAGGTACAAAGGAGCATATGAAGAATGGTTTTAAGGACTTTCTATATGGATTGTGTACCTTAGGAATGGTGAAGTTTAGAACAGTTTATGTCGCAACTCCTTTGATATTAGCAGAAGACGGATTGCACATTATAGAGCTAGATAAGAGTGAAGAGGTTAAAAACCACTATATTTTTGAGAACGATCGTTTAGCAGAAGCTAAGATTACTCCTTGTGATGATCCTGTAGCAAGAAAGCAATTAAGTGCTACTGCAGCATTCTTTACGCTTTCATTCCCAGACAATGGAGGAGTTAAAGAGCTATCGTTGTGTACAGAGTTTTATCCTACACAAGAGAAGTATATGCTTTATTCTTTCAATAAGAAGCTCATTGCAGCTGCTACAGGACGTCATTTCTTAAAGAAGTTAGGCGAAAAGTTTACTCATCTTCAGGTAGATTTTTAATAAAAAAGATACACTCACTTTTTATTAAACCTATAGAATGGCTACGGATAACCTCATCGTGGGGTTATCCGTAGTTATTGTTTACAGACATTCTTTGGCAACGTGAGAAACAAAGATGAGGAAGAAATGGATGAGCATACTTCTTTAAAGCACTAACGCTTCTTTAGGCAAGTTAGGATGAGCTACACAAAAAGCTGGAGAAAGAAGCATACTACCAAACTTTAAAAAGCAATGGATAGCTAAAAAAAACATCATCTTTTGCTGCAAAAAAGGTGATGTTTTGGTGCGTAAAAGGTGATGTTTTACCGAGTAATACATTATCTTTTTTAATGCGTTGACTGCTAGATTGTTAGCAGGGAAATACTTGTCTTTGCTTTTATTTTACTTCTTTTCTGGGGAGAACTCTGCATCAATGATAATACTTACCTTATCGCCAATAATATTTGGTAACTCCAATTCGGTTTAAGAAACGCTCTTTCATGAGTTTCTTAAACCGAATTGGAGTTCATAGCTACTGCACGAAGCAATAAAGTTGCTGTATGTTTGGGCTTTCAGGACTTTTCACAGCTCACCCGTGACTATGGCGATAAGGAGAGCAAAGTAATACAGAACACTGTAGGTAACGTGTTCTCCGGGCAAGTGGTAGGAGAAACAGCCAAAACGCTCTCCGAACGCTTCGGAAAAGTCCTCCAGCAACGTCAGTCTATGACCATCAACCGCAACGACAAGTCTACCTCTATCTCCACACAGATGGACTGCCTTATTCCAGCATCGAAAATCAGTAACCTTACGCAAGGCATGTTTGTCGGAGCCGTCTCCGACAACTTCGATGAGCACATCGAGCAGAAAATCTTCCACGCAGAGATTGTGGTGGATTCCGCTAAGGTTTCTGCAGAGATGAAAGCCTATCAGCCCATTCCCATCATCGCAGAGTTCATAAACGAAGATGGCTCCGATAATCTCAAAGAGACCATCGAAGCCAACTATCGTAAGGTAAAGCAAGAAATACTCTCGTTAGTTGATTCAGAAATAGAAAGAATTAAAAATGATTCTTCATTGCAGCATTTGATTAAAGAATAATCTGGAGGGCTAAGTGTTAACGATTAAAGGTGGCTACCATAAACAATCTAAAGATGCTATAAATAACATCACAGTATATTCTTCACCAAGCGTTTTCCAACCACACGTCTACGAACTTTATAAAACTTGACATAGATATATTCCCAAATGTTCATATCACCTTTAAGTCCTTAAAATAATACTTCTCTTATTATAAAGAGTTGATTTTAATAAAGGTTATAAATAGAGTATTCTAAATGACATAATACTTGAAGCGAATCCATAGAAGGAAGATACCAAACAGTGAGTAAACTATCTGAATGGGTTTGCCAAGTGTACTCCATTACTTTTATGCTGCGACTGAGTCGTTGTGATTTTGTAAAACAGTTTAGGACAGCAGTCCTAAACTCATCATGCTGTTCTGTTATTAAATATGAGACAATATCCTTAGGGACTCCATACAAAGAATCAATTTCTTTAACACTATATGTATTAGGTTTAATAACATTCTTTTGAAATTGACCAGTATTCTTGCAGCTGTGAAAAACAAAAAGCAAAGCCATTAAAATATTATAATATTTCATTTATCTAAAATACCGTGAGTTCGACGAATTATAAGTGTCTATAAATTTGGTGATTAGCGAAATTTGTTATAATTTTAAGGTGTTGAAATACAAATAATTACAAACAAAAATCACTATGGTTGCCGAAGACAAAACTACAGAATTTTTTTGTATGGCAGACGACTTCTGCAAGTTATTTGATGCTATAACAGCAAAATATACGCTAAAACCTACTGGAAAAAGAAAATATCATCGAAGTTCTACAATGTCAAAGGCAGAAGTCATGCTGATAATGATTCTTTTCCACACTTCCGGTTATCGCTGCTTTAAACATTTCTATCTTGAAAAAGTATGTAAGCATCTTCGCCATCTGTTTCCCAATGTTGTTTCTTATAACCGAATTGGGATTAATGGCAAATCTCAGAAAGTCCTTTGTTAGTAATCTCCTTTTTGATCTGCAACTCCCACTCGTGGAGGCTTATATAACAACTCTTCATCTGTAATGCTCTTTGGGCATTGCAGTTTTTTATTGTCCTCCCTTTCTCAAGGCGGGGTCCGGCGCGAAGATGGCAGTGATGCGTCCCCTCGGGTCATTCTCCACCCTCAGGCGGCGTCCCGCACTGTCGGTTATCTCCTGCAGATGCCCCCTGTGGTCGTATCTGAACAGGATTTCAAAGCCGTTGATGTCGCTGATACGGCTCAGTAGGCGTACTTCCTTATAGGAGGTGTCGGTAAAATGGTAGAACAGATCCTCGCCGATGTCCCAGATATAATACCTTCCATCCTCACCAAAGCGGGATACATCACTCTCTCTTTAGATGAACAACCCTATTGGGTATAAAGACCGTTGCTTCATCTCCGATAGTTTCAAATACCCACTCATTCCATTGTTTATCTTTCCAACACTGTTTTTTGAGTTTTCTGAATAGGGATTGCACTTCTTTTTTAAACTCTGGGAACTCATTACCAGCAAAATAAGCTAAACGACCTTGAAAGTATACATTTTCGTCTCTGATTTTTGAAGGTGTGTATTCAACAACAGGGCTATCATAAATAGAAATGGACAATTTACCTGACAAAGTATTTATTTGAGTAGCCAATTTTTCACAAGTTAAATAAATTTCAAAAGGCATTTTAGGAAAGTCTTCTGTTTCTTTTATTATACTTTTATTCTCTCCGAAATAATCCCTTGCATAAAGAGAGCCAAACCTATCTAAAAGCTCTTGCCTTATAATTTGCTCCCCTTTTTCATCTGCAAAATAATTAAATTGTATTGAACTCATAATTAACCATAACTATTTTTTCTATGTTTTTTACTTGGCACTTTCCAGTCATCGCCTTTATCGGGGTCTATAAGTGTTACCCGTCCCTTTTTATCGTGGAAAACTATCCTTACATCATCGCCCAAAGCCTCCCTAATATCCAGAATCGCTCCTCGCTCTCTTGAAGACGGTCTAAATCCTCCACGAGTACGCATATCTCCGATTTGATGTACTTCAATTATATCTCCTACATCATTCCTTACTACTAAATCACCAAATCTTGATTGTCCATTTTTTAATTTTATCTGCCCTTCTGCTTCTACACTTTTGCCTAAACCTTTTAAATCATCTCGTAATTGGTCTTGAATACTCCTGTGTAGAGTACCACCACGACCGCTTAACCCAAACGGGTCTATCCAACTATTGGAATCGTGAATGTATGCGTAAAGTTGCATACCTCCTTGTAAATCTATGGGGTCTTGGCATATGTAATTTCCTGTATTCGGGGGCATAGTATCTGAACCTGTTGTATGCCAACTTGATTTCCTCGTCGTAGTACTGCCCTTGGAAAAGGAACGGTATCTTGATGTAATCCTTGTAGGAAGTATAGTTCATCGACCTCTCCTCGATGACATTCCCGTTCATGTCGAGCCTGCGGTACCACACTTCCTCGCCCTGCTCGTTGTATGCCTCCACGGGCGTGCCAAGGTGGTCGGTCACGATGGAGTATGCCTTGCCGTCCTGGAACAGAGCCAAGGGCACGAAACACTCCTCCTCGAAGAGCCATGTCCTGAGGTCCTTTTGGTATTCTTCTATCTCTCTCTGCTCATTGCGCCTCTGACTTGGTGTCCACTCGTGCAGGGGCACGTTGCCGTTCCACAGCCAGCAGGTAATGCCAATGGCATCCTTGCTTAGGCGCCTTCCGAGGGCATCATAGGTGAAAAGGGCATCAAAGGCAAAATCTCCCCCTCCGGGAGGTCTGACCTCCTTCAGCGTTCCGTTCTGGTTCCAGATGTATTTCCAGCATTCAGAGCAGAGCACTAATCTCGGAAGTCATCAATCTCAGATAACATTTCTTTAAGGAAAGAGGTATCAAAACAGGCATCTCTGAACGATTGCCCAAAAGAAATCAAATCAGAGATATTAGAGGAGTACATGCAGAACATACTACTCTCTGAGTCAAATCCAACTTCGTCGGTTAAACTAATACAACCCTTGTGAAGGTAACACTTAGCCAGTGCCTCCCAATCATAGCCGTCATTGTTAAAATCTTCTTCCGCGTCTATGGAAAACAGATCTAACAGTTCATCGCTTATATTGAGAATAAGACTGGTCGAATCCTCGTGTTCAACAAGTATAAATGGCGCAATACCCTTTTTTTTGTTCATAACCATAATTCTTGATTGTAATCACTATTCAGAAACAGCCCAACTCTTAATGGCGAACAATCTGTCAAACATGCTGTCGGCAGATTCCTTTATCCCTGACCGATATTTAACTGGTATCTTCTTCTCATTGCGCTCCCACCAACTATTCCATATTTCATGCAATTCCTTTCGCTTGAGTTTATAGATACGTGCAGCTGCTGTATTCGGATAACGTTCACATATATAAAGGAAGTGCTCCAAATACACTAAAAAAGCTTGGCATCCATCATCATACTCAGGATTAGCAAGGGAGTTTGCTCTATCTTGAACTTGCGCTAGAGTGTCGTAGAATAACTTTATCGGTACAAGGTCAGCCTTTGTATTGTTTTCGGGCTTTGTCCCCGTTACTTTATGTTTACCCATATTTTTATTTTTTTGCGGAGTAATTTATAAAGAATATTCATTTTACCTTTAAAATCAGATCTCCCTCTTGAAGTCTTATACTGCCCCCTTCCACTGTAGTTTCTATCCAAAGTGACATATCTTCGGTATCGCAATCATCCATAAGCCTGATTTCAGAACTACTAGTAATTGTTTCATCAATGCGATAAAACTTGGCATTTAGTATTTCTGAATGCCTACTCATAAATAGAATTTCTTGCTTAATTCTTTCCAATTCTCGTCGTTTTGCAACCAACTTCTGATTATTTGGAGAGTTTCTTAAACCTAACCTTAGGTCGAGTATAAGTTTTTCGATATATGATAAGATAATATCTCTCATTGTTTATCCGTATCTATAAATTAAAAACTATAACAATAAAAAAGAGCAGAAACTGGTGATTGCCAGAAGGAGACTTCTGTAATATCAAAGCCAAGATGCTTGCAATATTCTATTAGAATAGATTTATTTAATCTTGCGGATATTTTTCTTTTTTGATAATAGTTTTTATTCTCAAACGGCAAAACATCTCCTTTTTCATAAAAGATCCAGCGAGTGTCTTTTAAAGAATAAATAACTCTTTCAATTTCCCCATGAGAAAAAATCATCATATTCATAGGGGATGCCGTCCCATCTATTTCAAAATGAAAACAACTCTTTTTAATTTTTGAAGATAGTACATTAAATAATGTAATCCATCCATCTGAAACTGATGAAATCATACAGACATATTTAGGGGATTGACTTGATAGAAAAAAAATGGCATTGTATGCTTCTTTTTTGTAGTTGTTTAACAAAATGGTTTGCTCATTTTTATCGAAACAAATCAAATTCTGCAATGCATCACTTTTTTTTGTCGTTTTATTTTCAAGCATATCCTTTGAAATATCATCTAAAAAGAATTCAATCTCTTCCATGGATGATTCAAAGACAGAAAAAATTATATGATTAATATTTATTCTCATGAAAAACTATTTTTTTGTATAAGTACTATTCTTTTCACGGATTGACAGTCCTGAGATTTTACTTCCATCTGATTGAATATGCCAATATGTGTGACGGGCGTCTGGAGCCAACATCGGTGATTGCCTTTGATGTTTTATACTACTTGAAACTTTTGTATCGTATTCTACAGTATAATGTATACCTCCTCTATTATACTGAATGTCTGGACGGTTTTTACCTACAACATTTCCTTCATAATTTACTAATTGCTGATTCTTTCGAATTTCAGAAACCTGAGGGTTACTTCTTAATTTTTGTATATGTTCATCTATAGCCTTGTTATGCCCTGTATTACCATGTTTGGGTGCATTCCCTCCATTAGCTTGGGCTAATCCTAACATATCTATCCATACATTTGTGTCCTTTACATATGTAAATAGGTTGACTTGTCCGGACTCAAATCTAATCGGGTCTTCTGATATATACCTTCCAAGTTCAGGGGCATAATATCTGAACCTGTTGTATGCCAGTTTGACTTCCTCATCATAGTACTGTCCTTGGAAAAGGAACGGTATCTTGATGTAATCCTTGTAGGAAGTATAGTTCATCGACCTCTCCTCGATGACATTCCCGTTCATGTCGAGCCTGCGGTACCACACTTCCTCGCCCTGCTCGTTGTATGCCTCCACGGGCGTGCCAAGGTGGTCGGTCACGATGGAGTATGCCTTGCCGTCCTGGAACAGAGCCAAGGGCACGAAACACTCCTCCTCGAAGAGCCATGTCCTGAGGTCCTTTTGGTATTCTTCTATCTCTCTCTGCTCATTGCGCCTCTGACTTGGTGTCCACTCGTGCAGGGGCACGTTGCCGTTCCACAGCCAGCAGGTAATGCCAATGGCATCCTTGCTTAGGCGCCTTCCGAGGGCATCATAGGTGAAAAGGGCATCAAAGGCAAAATCTCCCCCTCCGGGAGGTCTGACCTCCTTCAGCGTTCCGTTCTGATTCCAGATATACCGCCAGCGTTCGGACTTGCTGTCCCACCATTTGCCGGAACCCTTGTATTTCTCTACGAGCTGTCCGTCCCTGTCATAGACAAAGCGCCATTCCCCCGACTGCTCCAGCTTTCCCCCGCGGAGGTACTTGCGCAGCTTTCTGTCTGGGTCGTCAAAGAGGTTGCCCGCCTTGTCCGAAAGACGGTACTCCTCCCTGCCATCGGCATAGACCGCCTTTTGCAGATGCCCGGTGGGGCTGTACTCATAGGTGGTGGTGCCAAAGCGGTTGTCCTCCGTCTTGAGCAATCGATCGGCTTTACCCCAATGGTATTTGCGTTCTCTGCGCACCTTGGATGACTGGCGGGTCTTGCTGTCAATGAGCCTGCCGATGTCGTCATAGGCAAAGCTCTGCGTCACGCCACCGGGGAGCATGCGCTCCAGCTCAAAGCCAAGGCTGTCATACTCGTGCCTGCTCTCAAAGCGACCCGGGGCTTCCGCCTGTCCTGCCGAGAAGCAGGTCAGTTCCCCGAACTCATTGCGCTCGTAGGTAAGGTCGGCGCCAAGGGAGCTCGTAAGCGTGGCTATCTGTCCAGACTTGTCATAGGTACGTTTGATAACGTGTTCATTACTCCGCTCCTCCACGGGCAAGCTTGCAGAGCAAATAATTAGTCCTTTTATAAGGAGTAAGGAAAAGAGAAGAAGATCCTGAGATACAAGTCTCATTATCCAAAATAACTTTCTAATTTATGTTTTATTTCTTCTATTCTACTTGAGGAATTATCATACATTCTTTTTTGTTTGGCTTTCTTTATAGTGTATTCAATCAATTCTGTTTTATTATTCAAATAACAAACTGCTAAAATATAAGCCATTGGATAGCCATAATTATCAGGATACTCGATAATATCATCAATTAAATCAATGGAATGTGATATGAAATTTTGAACTTTAGATGAATATAATGCATTTACCTTTTCAGCAATTTCCATGCATTTGTCTTCAATATTATCTTTTTCTTTAAAACTCGCAGTCCCTTGTAAATAAAATTTATGAGATTGATAATATAATGAGGTAAAACCAAAATAACAATTAGGCAATTTTGCCCCTGCTTTATACGATAAATTAAGATTATCTATAAGTCTTATTATTGCTAACGAATTCTTCATTTCTTGTCCGAAACGGCAAGAAATATACATTCCCAATTGAGACCCAAACTCTGCAAATTTACTAGAAACAAACGTATATCCTAAATATCCAATTTCACTTTTTTGCGATATGAAGATTATAGAATCGTTTTTATATCTTGTTTCTATGTCATAAAAATGCATTTCCATACTATGCAATTTTAATGCCGCTTGAATCTGTTTTTTTAAACTACCCATTTTAATTTAATTATATTTTAAAACATGAAAAGTAGCATCGTGTATACTTCCTTTTCCTCCTAATTCTCTGCCAGGAGCTCCATTTGTATCAATAGTAAATGTCCCTGTTCTTCCTTTTGATATTTGGATTGTTCCACCACCTAGGTGAGTTGTAGTGTTAGATTGTGAAGACATATTATAGACACCAGTTTTCATTTGGTTCTTAGTTAATTTACCTCTACCATGTTTAACTTCAAACACATGCGTTTTCCCATGTTTATCAACTGCTACAATATCTGCACGAACTCTAGTTCCATTTACTTTCATTGTAACCTCTTCACCTACTACAGTAAAACCATTTCTTTTTAGATCATGCTTAGCCTTACTCACTCCTTTTTGTTGACTGTAACTTTGTTTAGAAAGTCCAAATAAATCTATCCAATTGTTTGTATCTGGCACATAGGCATAAAAATTTGGTTCACCAGAGATTACCCTTACAGGATCTTCTGATATATACCTCCCGAGTTCAGGGGCATAGTATCTGAACCTGTTGTACGCCAACTTGATTTCCTCATCATAGTACTGTCCTTGGAAAAGAAACGGTATCTTGACGTAGTCCTTGTAGGAAGTATAGAGCATGGACCGCTCCTCAATGACCTTCCCGTTCATGTCCAGCCTGCGGTACCACACTTCCTCGCCCTGCTCGTTGTACGCCTCCACGGGCGTGCCAAGGTGGTCGGTCACGATGGAGTATGCCTTGCCGTCCTGGAACAGAGCCAAGGGCACGAAACACTCCTCCTCGAAGAGCCATGTCCTGAGGTCCTTTTGGTATTCTTCTATCTCTCTCTGCTCATTGCGCCTCTGACTTGGTGTCCACTCGTGCAGGGGCACGTTGCCGTTCCACAGCCAGCAGGTAATGCCAATGGCATCCTTGCTTAGGCGCCTTCCGAGGGCATCATAGGTGAAAAGGGCATCAAAGGCAAAATCTCCCCCTCCGGGAGGTCTGACCTCCTTCAGCGTTCCGTTCTGATTCCAGATATACCGCCAGCGTTCGGACTTGCTGTCCATTCATCTTTCATTTATATATAATTTTAATCTTAATATACTGTAAAGTCGTAACTTGGCTATCTTCAAAAAGTTGTTTAAGTTTTTCCGAAATAATGATAAAGTTCATATTCCTTGGACTAAATATGTCATACTTAGGGGACTCCATTAAGGCTATATCTGTATAGCTGATATTGTCTATCTGCTGCGATACTTTACAAATAGTATGTTCTTGAATCATATCAAGTTCCCATAATTCAGGAGTACTATTAATAAGACCAAAGTCATTTTTCTTTTTCAAGATATAATTTTCTGGTTCTCCTGATTCTGGATAATACTTGGGCTCTTTAGCGTCCAAATCCCATGTATGCCAATCTATATCTACTATTTTCTTTTTGAGAACTTTCTTAAATTTCTTTATTCCTAAAATTTCAGCTTTCTCTATACCCTTCTTTATGTCATCTTTTAAAATAAGATTCCGAGAATTTGCTATAAAGATTTCTGGAATATAAGGACCAGTCCTTTGCAATTCAGGAAAATCCAATTCTTCGTAATCTTTGTCAAGGATCTTTAGAAGTCCGGAAAACAAAGTGTTGCCATAATCCCCCCAAGGCATTCTTTTATTCTTTATTATGTAATATTCCATTTGCATATTTTTATCGGTATCCAATTGTTTTACGTGATTTTTTACGTGCTTTCCTTCCATATTTTCGGGAAAAATTTCGTGAAGATGAAGGTATATTATAGTTCCTCATCATCTTCTTCAGTTGTTGTTGTAACTCTTTTTTTGAAAAATTAGAATTTCTGTCATACCATTCTTTGAAATCGGAATTCCATGCCCCTCCATGAATCCCTTTATGAATTTCTTGGTGTTTTAACTCTGTAATATCTGCAGTCTGCCGATGTATATAAGCTTTAGGGTCCCTAATCCCAATCTTTTTGAGTTGTCTCATAAAATCTGGGTCATTGAACATTTCTTGCGGGATTAAGTGATGCCTATTTATAGAAGAAGGATATTCGCCTAAGACATCCAAATAAATATTAGGATCTTCTACATAGTTATACAAAGTTGTAGTCCCACTTTCAAAGCGAATTGGGTCTTGATATATATATCTTCCAAGTTCGGGGGCATAGTATCTGAACCTGTTGTATGCCAACTTGATTTCCTCATCATAGTACTGTCCTTGGAAAAGGAACGGTATCTTGACGTAGTCCTTGTAGGAAGTATAGTTCATCGACCGCTCCTCAATGACCTTCCCGTTCATGTCAAGCCTGCGGTACCATACTTCCTCGCCCCTCCACAGACATTTCAGTTATTTTATCGTTGATGTAGCCTTTTGCGGGGTATTATATATATTCTTTCTATTTTTTCTCCACCAGTAATAGTAGTGGTTTTATAGCATTTATACATATTGCTCATACCTACTATACCCCATTGTTTATTCAGAACATCATTTTTATCCACATTAAACCGCGTGCCATGTTGCAAAAACTTATAAGTTTTTTTTGTACTAATTAGAATGTTAGGGATACAAAAACCAA
>NZ_CAUTBW010000029.1:0-32972 GCF_963536905.1 uncultured Alloprevotella sp.
AGAGGGTTTCAGCCTTATTTTTTTTGTCCTGTAAAACTTTTACCGGACAGCAATATTTCATTTATAGATTCCTAAAAATCATCAAATCTTCATGATAATCTCACTGAGTGATGGGTGAGCATGAATAGTATTTCTTAGAGCGTCAATCGTTAATGATTCGTTCATCACAAGCGCAAACTCATGGATAAGGTCAGCGGCGTGAGCTCCAAGAATGTGAGCTCCAAGAATGTATCCGTCTGTATCTGTAAGTACTTTAACCAGTCCTTCGTCGCAGCCCATTGTTAATGCTTTTCCATTTGCACGATACATACTTTTATGCACTTCATAATTGATTTCTGCCGACTTGAGTTCTTCCTCGGTTTTTCCAATCATGGCCACTTCAGGACTCGTGAATACAACAGCTGGGCAAATATGAAGATGGATGCGACTTTCTACCCCTAAGATATGGTCTAATGCTACATAACTTTGGAAAGTGGCAGCATGAGCCAGTTGCATTCGGCCATTGATGTCGCCAACGGCATAAATTCCAGGCACATTGGTTTGCATATATTCGTCAACTTCGATGCCTTTCTTTGTGTAATGAATACCAACCTTATCAAGGTTTAGGGAGGAGAGATTGGCCTCACGGCCTACAGCCATCAAAACTAGATCAGAAGTAACATATTTCTTTTCACCCTTCTCTTCAAATTCGACCAAATATGCATCGTCAGCTTCTTGAATACCTATGACTGCTGAACCAATCTTGAAATCAATTCCTTTTTTCTTTAGAATCGTTCGTAGCCGTTTTGCAATGTCACGATCGAAAGGAGGGAGAATTTCTTTGCAGAATTCAATGACAGTAACATCGCTTCCAAACGTGTTGAAAATAGAGGCAAATTCCAAGCCTATAACACCGCCACCGATGACGCATAAGCGTTTGGGGACATATTCAAGGTTGAGCATCTCTGCGGAAGTAACAACTCCTTTACTGTGGGCTCCTTCTATGGGAAGAAACTTAGTGGTTGAGCCAGTGGCAATGATAATATTGGGTGCAGTGAATACATGATCTCCAGCACCAACAGTGTGGGCATCAATAAATCTGGCTTCTCCCTTAACGAGAGTAATGCCGGGCGTTTTCATGAGTGCCTCAATAGCTCCAGAAAGTTTTTCTACAATTCCGTTTTTCCGAGCGATAACACGGGACATATCTAGAGAACTCTCTTTTATGTCTATGCCAAATTGCTCTGCTGCTTTTATTTCTTCTAAAAGTTCAGCATTTTTGCAGAGTGTTTTTGTGGGGATACATCCTACATTGAGACACGTGCCACCATAGTGTTGCTTTTCGAAAATTACTATTTGCAAACCTGCTTTAGCAGCCTTTACAGCAACATCATATCCTCCAGGCCCAGTACCAATGATGATTAAATCTTTTTTTTCCATGATGTTACTCTTTTCCGAGATCTTCAAAACTGAAAATGGCAGCTTTCACAGCCTTAACATCATCAAGCCGTTTGATGGGAGTGTGGTGAGGAGCTGTCTTAAGGAGTTGCTTGTCTGCTTTAGCCTCTTCTGCAATTTGCTTCATAGCTTGAATGAAACTGTCTAACGTGTCCTTGCTCTCTGTTTCCGTGGGTTCTATCATGATAGCCTCATGGAAGAGTAAAGGGAAATATATAGTTGGTGCATGGAATCCATAGTCGAGCAACCGTTTGGCTACATCTAGTGTTGTGACATGAGTAGGATCGTCATGCGTTCCACTATATTCTTCTTTCATTCCATTAAAGACAAATTCGTGTTTGCATAACCCTTTTATAGGAAGTTCGTAATGGCTTTTTAGGCATTCTTTGATATAGTTTGCGTTTAGCACAGCCAATTTTCCTGCCATTGCTAAATTTTCTTTTCCTAAACTGAGAAGATAAGCATAGCTGCGAACAAGAATTCCAAAGTTACCAAAGAAAGAACTGATACTGCCTAATGCATCTGTATTGATACGTACCGAATAGCTTCCATCCTCCTTCTGATAGACTTGCGGATTGGGCAAATAGTCTTCTAAGTTCTTGCGAACTCCAACAGGGCCTGCACCAGGACCACCACCACCATGAGGCGTTGAGAATGTTTTATGCAAATTGAGATGAACAACATCAAATCCCATATCTCCAGGCCGACAAATGCCCAGCATTGGATTGAGGTTTGCTCCGTCATAGTACATAAGGCCGCCACATTCATGCACTAAACGTGCAATTTCTGGTATTGATGTTTCAAAGATGCCCAATGTGTTGGGGTTTGTCATCATCATGCCCGCAATGTCGTCTCCTAAGAGAGGTTTTAAATCTTCTACATCGACAGTGCCCTCTGGTGTGCTCTTGACTTCAACGATTTGCATTCCACATACTGCTGCGCTGGCTGGATTTGTACCATGAGCAGAATCAGGAACAATAATTTTAGTACGTTTGGTATCCCCGCGTCTTGTGTGATAAGTACGGATTGTCATAAGTCCAGTTAATTCTCCGTGAGCTCCGGCAAAGGGATTCAGGGTAAAACGGCTCATACCGGTGATTTCAGAAAGAATTTTTTGTTCTTCATTATAGAGTTTCAAAACTCCTTGTACTGTTTCTATGGGTTGGAGAGGATGTAGCTGAGCAAAGCCTGGTAGAGCAGCAACTTCTTCGTTGATTTTTGGGTTATACTTCATTGTACAACTACCGAGGGGATAGAAGCCTGTGTCGACACCAAAGTTGTTGTTGCTGGTATTTGTGTAATGACGAACAACTGTCAGTTCATCGGCCTCAGGGAGCTCTACTTTATTTGTTCTTAGAAGAGACGAAGGTAAATCTGCTATTTTGTAACCTTCAACTTTACTTTTGGGTAAAGAATATCCAATGCGTCCAGGTTTGGAAATCTCAAAAATTAAAGTCCCATAATATACATTATTCATAGCGTTTCTCTATTTTACTTAATGAGCTGAATGTATTGATCGATTTCTTCTTTGCTGCGCTTTTCAGTGACGGCTATAAGAATGTCATTTTCAGAGTTCTCTACTTTGACTCCTGGCAAGATGTGGTGCTTTTCTATACTTTCACGAATGAATTCATCTACATTAGCTTTGTAGTGCAAACAGAATTCGTTTAAGAAAGGTTTGTCATAAACTTCTTCAAACTTACCTGTTTTTAGGAGTTGATCGTGTAGATAGTGTGCGCCTGCATAGCTTTGTTCGTTTACTTCTCTAAGTCCATTCTCTCCCATAAGACTTAAGTAGATTGCAACATACAAACACATAACGCCTTGAGCAGTACAGATATTTGATGTGGCTTTCTCTCGACGGATATGCTGTTCTCGTGCCTGTAATGTAAGCACAAAGCAACGCTTACCATCGGCGTCTGTTGTTGCACCAACAAGGCGTCCTGGCATCTTACGGACGTGTTCTTTCTTAGTGCAAAGATAACCGATGTAAGGTCCTCCAAAATTAAGTGGGAATCCAAGACTTTGTGCATCGCCACAAGCGATATCTGCGCCCCATTCTCCTGGCGTTTTCAGAACACCAAGTGCAGAAGCCATGGAGTTAATAACAAAAAGTGCTTTGTGGGAATGACATAGTTCAGCATATCCATCGAAATCTTCAATGATACCATAATAGTTGGGTTGAGCAACGATTACGCCAGCCACATCTTCCTTTTGAAGACGTTTTGCTAGAAACTCTTTATTAGTTACACCATGAATGGCAGGGATATGCTCAAGGTTTACATCGTGGAAGTTGGCGTAAGTTTCAACTACTCTAAGTGTGTTGGGAGCGAAAGTATCAGAAATAAGTACAGTATTCTTTTTGCGTGCAGCATGGATACACATTATCATGGCTTCAGCAGTAGCTGTTGCACCATCATACATAGAAGCATTACTTACATCCATTCCTGTTAGGCGAGCCATCATTGTTTGGTACTCAAAGATGTAGGCAAGTGTACCTTGAGATATTTCGGCTTGATATGGGGTATAAGACGTTGAGAACTCAGAACGAGATGCAATGTAGGGTATAATGCTTGGTTGGTAATGATCATAAGCTCCAGCACCGGCAAAGCATACAGGAGTGATATTTGCTTCGGCTAGATCTTGGAGTTCTTTGCGAACTTCCATTTCTGATTTTGCTGGAGTAATATTCAGTTCGTGTTTGACTTTCAGTTCTTCTGGAATTTCTGCATAGAGTTCCTCAAGTGAGTTCACACCAATTGTCTTCAGCATTTCCTGAATCTCATCTTCTGTGTGTGGAAAGTATTTGTACATGGTATAGGAAAAATTAAAGGATTTGGCTTTAGATTCAAAAGAATGAATCTAATTGCCAAATCCTAAATGTTCTTTTTATTTGCAGATATTGGTATAAGCTTGAGCATCCATCAAACTTTCAAGTTCAGAAGGATCAGAAAGCTTAATCTTAATAAGCCAATTTGAATAGGCATCTTTGTTGACTAATTCTGGTTCATCTTCGAGCACATCATTTATTTCAACAACAACGCCACTAACAGGTGATGTTAAGTCGCTTGCAGCTTTAACGCTCTCTACAGAACCAAAGCTATCACCTGCTCTTATTTCATCATCGACTTCTGGGAATTCAATATAAGTTACATTTCCCAATTGTCCTTGTGCAAAATCGGTGATACCAATATATGCATATTCACCTTCTACTTTTACAAATTCGTGTGACTCACTATAATAGAGTCCTTCAATGATTTTTGCCATAATGTTTTTATGTTTGATTAGGTTTCTTGTCTCTTACTTTTTGTAGCTCTTCTGATAGAAGCGTTTTTTTACTACAATTCCTTTACGAGGTTTATTGTGGATGAGAACTTCAACAGGAGTATCGAGTTTTGCATAGTTCTTGTCGATGAGAGCCATACAAATAAATTTGCCTGTAGAAATAGATTTGTAGCCTGTTGTTACATATCCAATCTCTTTTCCTTCAGCTTGTACAGGATAGCCATTGCGGGGAATTCCTTTTTCTTGAAGCTCAATACCAATAACGCGCTGCTTATATGTCTTGTTCTCTTTTTGATCTAGACAAACTTCTTTTCCAAGAAAATCATCCTTTTCAAATTTTACGAACATACTGAGACCACTCATGATAGGGCTAATTTCATCTGAAAGCTCATCGCCATAGAGTGGTAGGCCTACTTCAAAACGTAAAGTATCTCGACACCCTAATCCACAAGGTTGGATGCCTGCCTCAATAAGTTTGTCCCAAATATGTTTTATAATGAAATGTGAAGCATAAATTTCAAATCCGTCTTCACCTGTGTAACCAGTACGTGAGATGATTATTTTTTCGTTCTCAAAGAGTATGGTCTTAAAGGTATAAAATGTAAGGTCGTTACACTTTATTCCTAATATGTTTTCTACTGTTGCTTCACTTTCTGGGCCTTGAATAGCAACTTGTCCGTAAATATCACTGAGATTTTCTGTCTTAACATCAAAATTTTGGGCGTACTTAACGATGTGTGCGTAGTCTTTGTCTATGTTTGCAGCATTTATGACGAGGAGAAAGTCTTGTTGCCCCATTTTATAGACCAATAGGTCGTCAACTGTTCCTCCATTTTCGTGCAACATCATACCATAGAAAATTTTACCAGTCTCTGCGTCTTTAATATCATTGGTGAAAATGTACTGAACAAACTTTTCCGCTTCAGGCCCAGTAACTTTAACTTCGCCCATGTGGCTTACATCGAAAACTCCAACTTTCTGCCGTACGGCTTCATGCTCAGCAACGATACTATCGTAGAATAGAGGCATATCAAAACCTCCGAATGGAACCATATTAGCTCCTAATGCTACGTGTTTGTCATGTAAACAGGTTGTTTTGTCCATAATTGCTTATTTAGATTTTAGATGTTATTTCACGGACACAATAGATTGAGAAGCGCATTCTCGCTCAAGTTACGAATGAGCTTTTCGGGATGATGTTGATTTAGGATGTGCTTCAACTCTGCTCGATTGTATGGGGCTTCGTGGAAAAGGTTATAGAAAGTCTCTTGTACGTTTTTTCCAATTTCAAAGAAATCACCAGAAAGTGTTATAGATTCTATAAGTGAACCACGCAGAGTGATATCAACATGAATAGTCCCACATTGTTCAATACGTTCTGTTCTACAAATATCAGACTTGGCTTTGTGTCCCCATAGATAGGTTGTGGCATAGTAAGTCTGTTCTAATTCTTCAATGGATTTTATGTCTTCTTCTGAAAGCTCCAAACTCTTATCAGTAAGCATTGTTATTAATCGAGACCGTAGAGTCGTTACATCGAACGGTAGATACTCCTTAAGTTCACCAATGCGACTTTTAACGCTGACAACGCCCTTTGACTCTAATTTAGCCTTATCTGGCGTTAGTGCACCAATCATTTTCTCGACATCTGTCCCATAGAGCATAGTTCCATGCACAATATTTCTATTAGCTTGATGGTAGAAGGCATTACCGCAAACTTTCCTGCCATCTTCAAGAATAATATCATTACGGCCAGATACCATTGTTGGAGCGCCTAACTTTCTTAATCCTGAAGAAACCATCTCTGCATATTCTGCAAAAAGAGATTCTACATCGCATGCAGGAGTGATTAAGCTAATCATTATATTGTTGCGATCGGCAAAGATTGTTCCTCCTCCACTTTTTCGCCGACATAAATCGATTCCATTTTGATTACAGAAATTTATATCTAATTCTGAATGTGGAATTTGATTTCTACCAAAGACGCAGGTAGGGGAGAGCTGCCAGGTAAATATATAGTTGCCTTCATTAAAAGTTTCTGCTACGTATTCTTCTGCTGCAAGATAGAACGCAGCCCGTCTTTCCTCACACTTAGGAGGGAATACCACATGGCAGGCTGGGAAGTGTTTGTATTTCTCGTTCATTGTATTCGATTATTTTGCCTCAAAAATACAGAAAGATTCAATAAATAAAGGAATATTACAGATTTTTTTCTTGTAATATTCCTTTTTTCTGATTTCTTCATAAAAAAGCACAAGTCAAGTGACCTGTACCTTAAGAATTATTTTTGTTTTAAATCCAGCTTAATGAATAGCTCATCTAATTGTTTTGGATCGACAGCTGTTGGAGCATCGAGCATGACATCTCTGCCGCTATTGTTTTTGGGGAAGGCGATGCAGTCGCGAATACTATCTAGTCCTGCAAAAATACTTACCCAGCGATCCAAACCATAGGCGAGACCACCATGAGGAGGTGCACCATATTTGAACGCATTGATTAAGAATCCAAATTGTTCTTGTGCTTTTTCAGGGGTGAAACCAAGAACGTCGAATATCTTAGCTTGGAGTTTAGCGTCGTGGATACGAATGCTACCTCCACCAACTTCTATTCCATTGCATACCATATCATAAGCGTCAGCACAAACTTTTTCTGGTGCAGTATCTAGTAAAGAGATATCAGAAGGTTTCGGGCTTGTGAAGGGGTGATGCATAGCCATAAGTCGTTGCTCCTCTTCGCTCCATTCAAACATAGGGAAATCAACAACCCATAAGAGAGCAAACTTGTTATGATCGCGAAGTCCTAAGCGTTCACCCATCAACAAGCGAAGCTCACAGAGCTGCTTGCGTGTTTTCATCGCATTCGAGCCAGAAAGGATAAGGATTAAATCTTTAGGATTTGCTCCCATTGCATCTTGGAGCTTTTTCAATACATCTGCACTATAGAACTTGTCAACACTAGACTTGATTGTTCCGTCTTCATTGATTTTTGCGTAAACAAGTCCCTTAGCTCCAATTTGTGGACTCTTTACAAAGTTTGTAAGTTCATCCAATTGTTTTCTAGTATAATCAGAGCAATCTGGGACACAAATACCTCCAATATATTCAGCTTCATTGAAAACGCTAAATTCGCCAGAGCCTTTCAAGATGTCCATTAACTCGACAAATTCCATACCGAAGCGCATGTCGGGTTTGTCAGAACCGAAGCGCTTCATAGCTTCAATCCATGGTAAGCGGAGGAATGGTTCTTCTCCCAGTTCTACACCGCGTACGGTTTTGAACAAGTATTTAGCCATTCCCTCAAAGGTGTTGATGATATCGTCCTGTTCAACGAAACTCATTTCACAGTCAATTTGTGTAAACTCTGGTTGGCGATCAGCACGAAGATCTTCGTCGCGGAAGCACTTTACAATCTGAAAATAACGGTCTACGCCACCTACCATGAGTAGTTGCTTAAGGGTTTGAGGGCTTTGTGGTAGTGCGTAGAATTGTCCGGGGTTCATACGGCTCGGAACGATGAAGTCGCGTGCTCCTTCAGGGGTAGAACCAATGAGAGCCGGAGTTTCAACCTCCAAGAAGCCTAGTGAGTCAAGATAGCGACGAATTTCAAGTGTCATCTTGTGGCGGAGTTCCAAATTGCTGCGAACAGCATCACGTCGGATGTCTAGATAGCGATACTTCATGCGGAGATCGTCGCCACCATCTGTATTATCCTCTATAGTAAAGGGGGGAGTAAGAGATTCATTGAGAACATTGAGCGTATCAACGAGAATTTCTATATCTCCGGTGGGCATCTTATCATTCTTAGAAAAGCGTTCGCTTACAAAGCCTTCTATTTGGATAACATATTCACGTCCTAACTTATTAGCGCGGTCACATAATTCAGCGTTGGTTTCATTGTTGAAAACAAGCTGGGTAATGCCATAACGATCACGCAGATCAACGAACGTCATACCTCCCATTTTGCGAGTTCTCTGCACCCAGCCAGCCAAAGTAACTTTCTGACCAACATTCTTGATGCGTAACTCACCGCATGTGTTAGTTCTATACATCGTTTATTATAATTAATTTCTTTATTTTGTGCAAAAATACAATTAAAAGATGAAAAGAAATAGCAAACAAATTATTTTCTTGAGCGTGAGATTGCTAGAGTACGTTCAAATTTGTTACTTTTGTAAAAAGGGAAAAAATAACTTTTGGAATTATGAAAGAAAGAAATCTTTTTGTTTGTCTTCTGGCATTCTTTATATCTGCTATTAGTATCGCGCAAACAAGTCGTGACGCTCAAGCTGTGGCTAAAATTTATGCATATGGTGTATACTATTTTAATGCTGATGGTGAGTTCGTCCGTATGCAACCATTGAAAACTGCAGGGGTAAAGCAGAAGGGAATACTTCGTCCTAAGATATATTATATTTTCGAAGGCAATAACTCTACGAATTCTAGCGAGACTGGAACTTTTTATATCTCAACGTTGGGGAGCACCCAAAGTATTGATAATTTCCATTTGATTCATCTAGAGCACAAGAATGGACAACGTTGGTACAGCTATATGAAGGTTGTGGGCTTTGGTAAAGTAAAAGAAGAAGTAATCGGAATTCCTATTGTTATAACGGAACTAAAGCACGGCGTTTATAAGTTGACTCCCGCCCAGCCATTATCAGGAGGTAGTTATGGACTTTTCTATAATTATAGCAATGGAGTTCCCACGGAAATTTATGATTTTGATTTCTTAAAACTTCGATTCTGATTCGGACTAAGTTTTCTATGTTGTGACTTTTGTTCTTTGTCATTATTTAGAAGGATACACGCAGTGAAAAGGCACGATACTGTGTTTCTTCAGCTTATCTTTTTATGGCTTTAAATTCTTTTCTCCGCAATTTTTTAGTATTGCGGATTAATTTTAATAGAAAAGTGTTCTTGCTATTTTGGATGAAAAAATGTTTTTATTTTATGTATATTAAATCATTTTATTATATTTGAGTGTTCAATGTTTTTATGTTATTAAAAGAAGATAACGATACTAGTTTATTTGTTCAATGCTGTTAGTAATAGAATACAGAGCAAAGGATGTGCTTTAAGTAAGAATGTACAGAAATATCCTTATAGCGTTTGAAAATATCCTTATTGTGTGGGCTGATATCCTTATTGTGTTTGCAAATGCAATAAGGGTATCTAGAAATCAGAAGGTTATTTCTTTTAGCTCTTTTATCCTTACTAAACGTAAGTATCGATAATAAACTGTAGTTGAAATACTTAAAAATAATTAATATTTATTTGTCTTGCCTATTCAACATTCTGTATAGGAAAAAAATGATTACTTTTGTGCTACAAGCAAAAGGAATTGAGTAAAGATACAAGATGATAGTATTAGAATCTACATATTGTCGTTGCTGTTCTCAGTGGTGTTATTGAGAATGATTTGTCTTATATGAAGGTTTCTTTATCGGAACGTATACGCGATAATTCTCAAAAGGGTTATTGCGTTTTTATTATTTACGAACTTAAACTTTGTAATCATGTCAAGAATTTATCAAAAAGTAACAGAACTAGTTGGCCGTACTCCTTTAGTAGAAATAAATAATATCGCAAAGGAAGAAGAGCTTAAAGCTCGCCTTTTAGTAAAAGTAGAGTTCTTTAATCCCGGTGGAAGTGTCAAGGATCGCATTGCGCTTGCTATGGTGGAAGATGCTGAGAATAAGGGTCTTCTTAAAGAAAAAGGTGTTATTATTGAACCTACGAGTGGCAATACTGGGGTTGGTCTTGCATGGGTGGCAGCAGTCAAAGGCTATAAACTATTTCTAACGATGCCTGAAAGTATGTCTGTTGAGCGTCGGAACTTGTTAAAGTCCTATGGCGCAGAACTGGTACTTACTCCAGCGTCAGAGGGGATGAAGGGAGCAATTGCTAAAGCTCAAGAGTTGAAAGCTCAATATCCAGGAAGTATAATTATGGGACAGTTTGATAATCCGGCAAATCCCGCTATTCATACAGCTACAACTGCTCAAGAAATTTGGCAAGATACTGATGGGAGAATAGATATATTTGTTGCAGGAGTGGGTACAGGAGGAACGCTTACCGGGGTGTCAGAAGGATTAAAAAAATTGAAGCCTACAGTGAAAACTTTTGCTGTTGAACCTTCAACAAGTGCTGTGTTGAGTGGAGAGCAAGTAGGTCCTCATAAGATACAAGGAATCGGAGCAGGCTTTATTCCAAAGAATTTCCGTCGATCTGCGACTGATGGCATATTAAAAGTATCAACAGATGAGGCTATCGAGGGGGCTCGTATGTTGGCTCGAAAAGAAGGTCTACTTGTGGGTATAAGTAGCGGTGCCAGCTTTCGTGCTGCACTAGCTTTGGCGAAGCAAGAGGAGAATGCTGGAAAAATGATTGTTGCTTTACTCCCAGATACAGGAGAACGTTATCTAAGTATGGGCGTTTTAGAATGATAATGTAAAATTATTTGTAACTTTTTCAATAAGGAGCTGCTTTTTTGTAGCTCCTTTTTTGGAAAGTATATTGGAAGTATGAGATTTTATTCAAAATTAAATCGCTAAATTTGCGCGCTGTACATACTTTTATACAAATCACATGAAATTGGATGCACTAACAGCCGTATCGCCAATTGACGGCAGATATCATCAGAAAACAGTTAGTTTGGCTCCGTATTTTTCGGAACAAGCATTAATGAAGTACCGAGTTTGCGTTGAAATTGAATACTTTATTGCGCTTTGTGAACTACCATTACCGCAGTTGCAGCATGTTGATAGTAGGTTATTCCCACGTTTTCGTAGTATCTATGAGAAGTTTTCTGAAGTAGATGGGCAACGTGTGAAAGATATAGAAGCAGTGACCAACCATGATGTCAAGGCTATTGAATACTTTATCAAGGAAAAACTAGAAGAAATAGGTGATTGTGACACTTACAAAGAGTTTATTCATTTTGGTTTGACAAGCCAAGACATTAATAATACATCATTTCCAATGATGTTGAAAGAGAGCTTGAAGGATGTGTATATCCCTCTTGTTGATGAACTTATTCAGCAGTTGAATACTTATGTTGACGATTGGAAAGATGTCCCTATGTTGGCAAAAACTCACGGGCAACCAGCTAGTCCTACGCGCCTTGGTAAGGAATTCCGTGTGTTTAGTTATAGATTAGAACAAGCTCGAAAACAATTAGAGAGAGCTGTACAAGAAATAAGTGGTAAGTTCGGTGGTGCAACAGGAAACTTCAATGCGCATCACGTGGCCTTTCCTGAGTATGATTGGATAGAGTTTGCCAATAACTTTCTTACGAAGCGTTTGAATATCCAGCGTGAACAGTTTACTACGCAGATTTCTAACTATGATAACTTTGGACAAGTTTTTGATGCAATGAAGCGTTTGCAAACAATAGTAATGGACTTGGATAGAGATATCTGGCAGTACATTTCTATGGGCTATTTCAAGCAGAAGATCAAGAAGGGCGAAGTGGGTTCAAGTGCTATGCCGCATAAAGTTAATCCCATCGATTTTGAGAACTCTGAAGGTAATATAGGTTTATCCAATGCAATTTTAGAATTCTTGAGTCGGAAATTGCCCATCAGTCGATTGCAACGAGATTTGACAGATTCTACTGTTATACGTAATATAGGTGTCCCTATGGGGCATGGCGTTATAGCCCTTCAAAGTACTCTAAAAGGCTTGAGAAAGCTTGTTTTGCATGAGGAAAATATTGATGCAGATTTAGATAATTGTTGGCCAGTTGTTGCAGAGGCAATTCAAACGATTTTGCGCAGAGAAGCTTATCCGAATCCCTACGAAACATTAAAGGCTCTAACTAGAACCAATGAGACTGTTACAGCTGAAACTATACGTAAGTTTATTGAAACGCTAGATGTTAGTGAAGCTGTAAAGACTGAACTGCGAGCCATAACACCACACAATTATACGGGTCTATAAACTATAATTACAAAATAGCCGCGAGGCTAATATAACTTAATAACAATGAGTGATTTAGAAAATAATTTTTATCAAGACGGAGGCCATCGTGATGATTTCCAGCCGTCAAGTGACAATTCCAACGCTTTTCAGCAGCGTTCTTCCCGTCCTCGTTTTAATCGGAATCAACGAGTAGGTGGTTACTCCTCAAATGCAGGACAAAATCGTCAAGGGTATCGTTCTCGCTTTAATCAGACTAGAGAAGGTTATCAACAAAACAATCGTTATAACGAAGAAGAAAGGGGCGAACAAGGTTATCGTTCGCGATATAATCGTGATAATGGTTATCAGTCGCGTTCTAACAATTATAATCGTCAAGGTTCATACAATCGTCATCAAGGCGAGTATCGTCCTCGCTATTCACAGCAGGGAGAAAGTGGCTACCAGCCACGCCAATATAACCAAAGTTATGATAATGACGGCCAAGGTATTTATCAACATCAATCTAGCGGCTATGACCGTCAGAATAATGGTTATGGTCGCCAAGGAAATGGTTATAACCGCCAAGGAAATGGTCACGATCGTCAACAACGTGGTAGCTTCAATCGTTCACGCCAGCAACGTTCGTCGAATGGTTATGACCCACATGCAAAATATAGCCACAAAAAACGTATTGAATATAAGGAGGCAAACATAGACCCGAATGAACCAATCCGTTTGAATAAGTATCTTGCAAATGCAGGTATATGCTCACGTCGTGATGCAGACAAATATATTGAAGCCGGCGTTATCACTGTTAATGGAAAAGTTGTAACAGAACTGGGAACAAAGGTGTTGCGTACTGATACTGTACTCTTCCATGATGCTCCCGTTAAGATTGAGCATAAGGTATATATTCTCCTCAATAAGCCCAAAGGGTATGTGACAACAAGTGAAGATCCGCAGAATCGTAAGACAGTGATGGATCTTGTTCGCGGTGCATGTCCTGAGCGTATTTATCCTGTTGGGCGTCTAGACCGTAATACAACAGGTGTATTGCTTTTGACAAATGACGGCGAAATGGCTGCTAAGCTAACACATCCTCAGTTCATGAAGAAAAAGATATATCATGTATATCTTGATCAGAATGTTTCTGCTGCAGATATGCGCCAGATAGCAGAGGGCATTACACTTGAGGATGGTGAAATCAAAGCTGATGAAATACAATATGCGAGCGATACCGATAAGAAGCAAGTCGGTATAGAGATTCATAGTGGAAGGAATCGCATTGTTCGTCGAATCTTTGAAAGTTTGGGCTATCATGTTAATAAACTAGACCGCGTATTCTTTGCAGGTCTTACTAAGAAGCATCTTAAAAGAGGCGATTGGCGATTCCTCACAGAGGAAGAAGTAAATTTCCTTCGTATGGGTGCTTTCGAATAAAGAATAAATATGAAACGTACAAAGATTATTGATGTACTGAAGCGTACAGATTTTGGTACCGAAGTACTTGTAAAAGGTTGGGTTCGTACACGTCGTGGCAGTAAGAGCGTTAGTTTTATTGCTCTTAATGATGGTAGTACAATAAAGAATGTACAAATCGTCGCCGATAACGAAAAGTTTGATGAGGACCTTCTCAAAGATATAACAACAGGTGCTTGCCTTAGTGTAACAGGAACATTGGTTGAAAGTCAAGGTTCTGGACAGGCTGTGGAAGTTCAAGCAACACAGATCGAACTATTAGGTGCTTGTCCTGCTGATTATCCTATGCAGAAAAAAGGTCAGAGTTTTGAATATATGCGTAAATATGCTCATCTTCGTCTTCGTACAAATACTTTTGGTGCTGTCTTCCGTATTCGTCACAATATGGCGATGGCTATTCACCAGTACTTTCATGAGCATGGGTTCTACTATTTCAATACTCCGATAATTACGGCTAGTGACGCTGAAGGTGCTGGCGAAATGTTTCAAGTGACAACATTGGACTTATCACGTACAGGAAAGGAAGAGAATGTCCCTTATGATCGTGATTTCTTCGGTAAGAAATCTAGTCTAACTGTTAGTGGGCAATTAGAAGGAGAACTCGGGGCTACGGCTTTGGGGGCTATCTATACTTTTGGTCCTACTTTTCGCGCAGAAAACAGTAATACTCCTCGCCATTTGGCTGAATTCTGGATGATCGAGCCTGAAGTAGCTTTTATGGATCAGACTGAGTTGATGGATCTAGAAGAAGATTTCATAAAATACTGTGTACAATGGGCGCTAGACCACTGTATGGATGATTTAGAATTCCTCAATAAGATGATTGATAAAAATCTTATTGCAACTTTGCAGTCTGTTGTAAAGGAGAATTTTGTGCGCCTTACTTATGCCGAGGGACTTCAGATTTTGGAAGAGGCTGTAAAGAAAGGAGAGAAATTTGAGTTCCCAATTACTGGGTGGGGAATGGATTTAAGTAGTGAACATGAGCGTTATCTTGTTGAAACTCATTTCCAGCGTCCTGTGATAATGACAAACTATCCTAGTGAGATTAAGGCCTTCTATATGAAGAAGAATGAAGACGGTAAGACTATGCAAGGGACAGATGTTCTTTTCCCACGCATTGGTGAAATCATTGGAGGTTCTGTTCGTGAAGAGAATTATGAAAAACTTATTGGTGAGATCGAAGCACGTGGAATGGAAGAGAAAGATTATGGCTGGTATCTTGATACTCGTAAGTATGGTTCTTGTCCTCACGCAGGATTTGGACTTGGTTTTGAGCGCTTAATTCTTTTCGTTACAGGAATGCAAAACATTCGTGACGTTATTCCTTTCCCAAGAACTCCTAAATCTGCTGAATTCTAAAATTTATTTTTTTAGCTTATATTATAAAGAGAAGGGACTTTCAAGCGAAAGTCCCTTCTCTTGTGCTTAGTATTTTTTACTTCTCAATAAGTACAACAGCATAAGTAGAAATGCCCTCTTCACGTCCTGTAAAGCCTAGCTTTTCAGTAGTTGTTGCTTTTAGAGAAACATCAGAAATATCTATGTCCATCAAGGATGCTAATGTCTCTTTCATTTTCTCAATATGGGGATTAAGTTTGGGGTGTTCAGCACAAATTGTTGCATCTATATTGCCAATGTGCCAGCCTGTCTTATGTAGTAGCTCTGTCGTTTTCCTGAGAAGGATTTTACTATCAATATTTTTGTATTCTATATCAGTATCAGGAAAATGGTAGCCTATATCACGAAGATTAGCAGCCCCAAGTAGAGCATCGCAAATTGCATGGATGAGTACATCTGCGTCGCTGTGTCCTAATAAGCCTTTTGCGTTTTCTATGGAGATTCCTCCCAGCCATAACTTGCGTCCCTCTACTAATTTATGGACGTCATACCCCAAGCCTACTCTTATCTTTGTCATAATATGTTTATTTTCTACGTCCAAATAAATCTTTGATACCATCCATATCAAAACTCAAACCTACTCTAAATGTTTGGTCGAGAGGATTAGAAGCACTAGTTGCAACTACGTAGCCAGCATCAATGGATAGCACATTCATGCGGAAGCCAGCACCAACAGAGAAGAAGCTTCGTCCGCCTTGTGAGGCATTCTCATTGTGGTAACCTCCACGGAGAGTGAATTTATCATTATAGGTGTATTCAACTCCGACTCCCCAATTTATTTCTTTGAGTTCTCCTTTGAAACCTTCAGGTGCATCGCCAAAACTTTTGAAAATACCCTTTATCGAACTCATATCATAGTATTTTTCACGTATGCGCTCGTTATAATCTTCGTTACTCTCATCTGCATTTCTAAGCGGCATAGACGGAACTAGGAATTTGTTTGCATCAGCACTAAAAGAGATACGATTATATTCATTTAGTGGTATCATCAAACTCCCACCAATACGTAGATTTGTAGGAATGAAGTATGAATAATCCCCTCCGTAATTTATTTTTGAGCCAATGTTACTAATGTTGACGCCAAAGGCTAGTTGGCTCTCGCGGCTTCCTAACATCACATATTTATTCCAATACATTGCTATGTCAGCAGCGAAGGCTGATCCTGCTTTGGTATTGTCATCATAGTGACCGCTCAAGTCAGAATACATATATCGAAGAGCTACAGCAGCAGAGAGATTATCACTCAACATTCTACTATAGGCTACATCAATTCCGAACTCGTAAGGCTTTACTGTCATTGCATTGTCATTTGATACAGAAAAGTCACCCAACGAGAAGTAGCGCACAGAAGTACTCAGTGCTTGGTAGTCTCCTAAGCGAATATAGCCCGTCGCATTTAAAAGAGCTATGCCTGTCGTAATCTTACGTAGCCACGGCGTGTAGTTAAGAGAAACTCCTGCTCTACTAATCGTAAAGGGATATTTTGCGGGGTTCCACTGCTGTGCATTAACATCTGGGTCAGTAGCAGCACCAATATCACCCATACCGCCAGCACGGGCGTCAGCCCCAATGCTCTGAGAAGTAACTGCTGTCAGGATAGGATTAAACTTGTCGCGTATGTCGTCATTGTTACCTGCGATTGCGGGACTCGCTACAATGATTGTTGCCAAAAATAATTGTATTTTATTCACTTTTCTGTTAGTTTTCTATTACTATTATAACGGATGTAATCTGCGTTTATTGTTATTATTGTAGATGTTGCAGGATTATTATTTCATTGCCTTACGATAATCATCTTCTTGCTCTTTGTAGTTACTCTCTTGCTGCTTGACGAAATAATAGATCGATAAATATAGATTCCTGCTGGAACTGGTCTATTAGCATAATCTGTTAGTGACCAACGGATTGCATCATATCTAGCATTAGCAGAAGTTGAAGATGTTTCATTCCAAATGCGACGTCCTGCTATATCATAAACTTCTACTGACACATCAGTCTTTTCATTAGAATTTTCCAAAGTAGTGACAAATGTTGTTGTCGTATACGCAGGGTTAGCAGTTGCATTTACATCATATCCTCCCGTGAGATCTTCGCTGACAAAAAAGTTAAGCGAAGTCGTTGTTGAATTATCGTTTACGTCCCAAACTCGAAGAGTTAACTTATGTCGCCCAGGCGAAAGATTTGTGAGTGGATATTGGATGGTTCCGGAAGTAGTACTTCCAAAGTCATAAGCAAAATAATCGTTCAAGACTATGATATTATTGACGTCACCATCAATGCTCAATTCTATGTTGTGGCCTACTCCCAAGCCATTGGCATTTATGCCAGAAATATCATGGAGAGTTGCTCCGAAAAGTGCAGCGGTGGAAACATATCCACCATCCGGAAAATCGGTGGAGTTTAGATATACAAAAACTTTTGGTCCGAGCGTGTCGGTCTTTTGCGTTTGTATTGTTCCGTTGAGGTGAAATTGAGTTGTAGAGCCATGTGACTCTTCAGAATGATCCGTGTTAACTGCATAAAAGTACATTCTCCCTTTATCTTCGGAATAGCTGATATCTCGCGGTACAACAACATTAAGTTGGAAGCGGCCAAAGCGAATAGAATCGCTACCCTCAAAGAGTGCATTCTTGCGATCTTGGTAAACCATTGCTGTTTTATTCGCATTGTTATTGTTTTTGCAAATAATATTTTCTAATCTGTCGTAGAGAGAACCCGTAACAGTTCCATTGAAGTCGGTTGCTAGGAGACCATTTCTTTCTACATGGCCGGCAAAGCGCACCTTTTGACCAGCTTTCAGTTGAATATTGGTGCTAGAGGTTATGGCTTCTCTATCTATGCTGTCTACTACAACTTGTCCACGTGGTGCAGTAAGAGTAAGAGCAGGATCTCCGAGCAAAGCATATTTAAGTTTATTCATAGATCGATCACCCGCATTTGTCACTAAGCTAACTTTTGCCAATCGCATTGCATCTCCTAGGGTATAGGGTTTTCCGTTACCGTCGCTAGAAAGTACATAACGCGAATAAGCCGCATTGAGAGCACGATTATATATAGCATAAACAGAACGTGTCGCACAAACTATCGCAACAGAACCTTGTTTTGTATTGAATAGTGTTGCACGCCCAATATCTTCCATTTGTTGGTCATAAGGAGTTATCTCGCAGGATGCAAAAATCCAAAGCGGCATATTACCATCTGTTATTTTTTCAAAGTCGGAGGTCTGTAGTAATTTGTTATGACTTAATTGTCGCGGGCTTCCATGCCCTGTGTAATTAAAAATTAGTGCCCCTCTTTTTAGCTCTTCTTGTAGCATACGCGTTACTTGAGGAAAAGAATTTCCCGTAGCAGAAGTAGTCATAGGGTAAGCATCCCAGTAGTATTTTTTTATTATTAGTTCGTCATTTGCATTCTGTATATTTCTTACTGTCGTTTCGCAATCTTCTTGATGGAGATTATTATCTCCATTATCCGCTAGCATTATTACTCGATTCTTCCACGCTCCAACATTTTTGTTCTCCATATATTCTAGCGTTTTATCCACTAGAATTTTAGCTTCTTCTTCAGTTGTGCAGATGAAGCGACCAATCCCGAGATCCACTTTATCACGACTAGCAATAGCAGAGCCTTCACCATCATCAAGTAGCCCGTAGTAGTCATCAGTCACATAGCTATAGAGTGTTCCATGAGGAATGTTTATAAGGCGATCATTCGGACTTACTTCAAAGGCCAGCAATAGGTCTTTTGTTGAAAATGAGCTCCCTAACAGCAAGCGGTTGTCCCAGTAGCAATTGCCAAAGAGGAGAAGATATCGAGGCATATCTGCTGTTGTCTTTGCTCTGTCGTATAGCATTTTTAGGTATCGTCGGTATGCAGTAGCATCTGGTGTACCTGAGGAGAATTCATTATAGAGTTGATCTGCTCTGACAATTTTTACGCGTAGGCCTTCTGCTCTATGAGCCATGGCCAAACGCTCTGCTTGTTTCTTCAGTTTGCCACTCTCAGGAATGATGATGACCATATCTTGTGCTGAATCTGCATGCAAGTCCTGGTTTTCTATTGTTCCTACTCGAGAAGGTTCAGCATAGTTCTTTGCTACATCTACAAAGATGTAGCGTTGCTTTGCATCCTCTATTTGTGCTGTAATTTTTGTACCATTGATGGTTGTTTTTATAATGGCTGTTGGGGCTGAAGCAGAAGCGATACGCCAGAGTTGAGTGGAAGCAGTTGCATTTTCTGCACGTATCACAGCAGCAGAGGGGCTCATTGTTGCTGGAGTAAATACAAAAGGAACTGAAGCATCTAACTTCCGAGGATAGGATGCGAGAATATAATTGAGGCGTGCAGAATTCCCTGCTGTTGTTGTTATTTTGAAAGTATTATTCTCTAGGAGAGAATCCGTTGAGAACAGAGCACGCGTTTCTCTAGCACTTTCCGTTTCACTATCGTAAGTGCTAATTGAGAAAGTCCCAAGATTTAGACTATTTGCTAAAGTCTCAACATTTGTATTCTTTAGTGTTGATGCTGCACTTACAGCTACTGCAACTTTTGCCGTTCCACCTGAAAATCCTGGGGTAGACAGTGTGAACGATTGGGTATTCTTATTGATAAAATCATAACTAGAGAAAAATTCTGTACCCCCTTCGTACCAAGCAAAGGCGTCCTTTTCGTGCAATGCAGGAACAATGGCAGAAGTGAGCGTCGTGGTAGACGCTGTAGTTGGTTCTATCACTTTCATCTCAAGAGGAGATTCGCCTTCTGTGATAAAGTAATAAGAAGCACGAGAATAGGTGTTTTGGGCACGGTTCCATGCCCGTTTTGTTGCATCCCAGCTCCAACGTAGTGTTCCTTCGGCATAAAAAAGTAAAGAATTACTCCTGCGCCAAGTTGCAACTTCGCAAAGATCATCAATGACACTATTATCGCCTGAAAACTCTAGTTTTTGTGGCAATATGCGACCACCATATCCATAGATTTTAACGCGATTGATATTATTAAAGCCCCAACTCTTGAGTTTTGAAGCAGTCAGTTGGTAGATTCCTTCTTCTGGGACACTAATTTTCACCCATTTTCCTTTAGATAAAACACTATGATCCGTGTATCGTTGAATTAAATTGGGTAAAGCTTGTGCCTTGCGCGCTATTATACGTGGATTAGCCACTAGTTGGATTTTACAGCCAGCCATGCGCATCCAATGTCCATTCCGATAGGCAAAAGGAGTAAAATATACATCCAAAAAACCTTGTTTCCGACTTATGGATAGTGATGTTTCTACAGCAGGGAGCTCTTGAGCTGGTATCCCTTTTTCTTTTAAGAGTTCTGTTTCTGATTTTGTCGCTAAGCGGAATTCGGGATAGATAAGATTCACGGACCATACGGAATCTGCATAATTTTTCCCCAAGTTGAACTGTGTAGAGAAGACAGTTCCTGGTGAAAAATCTTTTTCTGCAAAAGTGGTAAACGGTTGAGCTATTAGAGAAATAGTTCCTGCGAACCCTATAAGGAGTGTCAATATTCTTTTCTTATACATATTTATTATAACGAAAACGTATCTAAGATTATTGTATTTTGTAACTTTGCCGGCCAATACTGAGGGGGAAAAAAGAAAGAACTCAACTCTCAGAGAGAGTTGAGTTCTAAGTCGGGGCGACAGGATTCGAACCTGCGACACCCTGGTCCCAAACCAGGTGCGCTACCGGACTGCGCTACGCCCCGTTAAGCGAGAGCAAAAGTAATTCTAATTTTTGGAATAGCAAAGATTTTATGAAAATATTTATACTTAGCAACAATTACACTGAGATTGGGAACGTTTTTATGATTCCTGATACAGCTCTAAACCAAATAGGGCGGCCTGCTTTTTTACCTGATTATGCACTTCCTGCTGTCGGACGTGCTCATCTTGTTATTCGTATTAATCGCTTGGGAAAAGGCATTCCAGAACGTTTTGCTCCCCGATATTTTTCAGAAATAACAATAGGGGTACATTTCATAGCTTCACAGTTACTGGAGGAACTTCGAGAGAAAAGAGCTCCTTGGGAGCTTGCTGTTGGTTTTGATGGAGCAGCATCAATAGGGCGTTTTGTACCTATGGGAACATATTGCAATCATCACATAGAGATTCTGGCAGGAGAAAAAAAACTTTGTGCATACGATACCAAAGAAATGCTGGTGAAACCTGAAGAAATTGTGTCAAAACTTAGTCAAAATTATCGACTATGTCAAGGAGATTTAATCTTTCTTGGTTCGCCAATGACTTTTTGTACCAATATAGATACGCGGCTTACGCTATCGTTAGATGGAGCTTCTCTTTCTTCTTTCATGATAAAATAAGCAATGATTCTTAAAAATAAAGAATCCTAATGCGCTATTATTGGGCTTATAAATACAATAAGCCTCTCAGCTGACATCCTTATTGTATTTTTAAATACAATAAGGATATTTTATCTGTCAGTACACTGATAGAGGTCGTTAGACTGGAAGAGATTGTATAGTACTGGTCGCGGCCAATGGAGAACTTATATTGGAACTTACGACGACACAGTTCGTAGAGTTCGCGCATGCCTGCTTTGGGGAGGTCCTTACGCAGCTCTGTGGCATAAAGGACGATACTCATTCCTAGGATTTCCTCTTCTTTTTCTTGAGTCATATACTTGTAATAACCTTGTCTGCTTATGCCAAGATAATCGCAGAGGAAGGAGACGTTACGCCGCGTGGACGTATCTGCTTCCTGGCTCTGAGACAAAGTATTGATTACTTGGTATCGCGTTTTTTTCGGATGGGGATATTGAACATCTTCTCCGCTAAATCTATTATTGTGGAGTTGGCCAAACATCGCAATTCGGATTCAGAAAGAGCCTTCTTGAGGCGCTTAATCTCTGCCTCATAGGCTTTGCGCTCGTTGGAGAGTTGAGATTGAAGTTCATCGACAGTATTCGGGATTTTTGTTTCTTTCATAAGTCGTTCGATTGTTGAGAGATCTGGAGTGCCATATTGCTTGCAAATATAGCGGAAGGTGGTATAAGGAACTCCACGACTACGTGAAAAGTTTTTAGCGTCCATACCGCTCTCTAGGTAAGAACGCAACAACAGAACTTTCTCTGTTTCGCTGTACTTTAATCTTGACATAATCTTTTTTTGAGTTTATGAACTGTCAACTTATTTAGTACAGGACAATGTTCTTATCTACGAATAAAAAAACTTGATTTTAAGCTATTCTTGAAGCAATAAAGTGTAGGCTCAATTCTTAAAACGATTTAGGATTGTGGAGGACAATATTGACCTTTACCCTTAGTATATACGCGCTGTATGGCATTTTGGGGGCAATGGTGATAGCAAGCTAAGCATCCGATACAATGGTGTTTATATTGTGGAATACTTGTAGGAGAACAATCTATATTACAGATGGGGCATACCTTTGCACATTTGCTGCAATGGATGCAAAGATCTTTGTCTACTGTAAATTTTTTATCATCTATAAAGAATTTGTAAAAAAGAGGACGAAGTATTCTACTTTTAATCCATGGACAAGTTCCACGATTTATCTCATAGAACATTTCATGCTTTTGAATCTTTGTGGCAAAAACTGAGATGTGGCTTTCTGCTACTGCAATTTTTTTAGCTGCAGCAGCCTGAGTATCTAACTTGAAACCGGGGAAATCTATATATGTTTCAGGCATTTGAATGGAGCAGATGGAGATATTGTTTATGTCATACTGTTGTAATAAGATTTTTACCTCTTTATCAGTGAGACCAATGTCGTCACCACATGTACAAACTACATAAACATAGCTAAATTTCCTTTGTTTTTCAGAGTTACTGAAGAATCGCCGGAGCTGATCAATGAAGACCCTCGGTATTCCCCAAGCATAGATAGGGAAGAATATTCCTAGTACATCATCGCACTGCTCTGAAGTCTCCTCTATTATTACATCATTCGTGAGAGTTGCTATTTTGTTGGCAGCCCATCGCGTGTTGCCTGTTCCGCTAAAACAGATAATCATTTTAGAAGTGTACTTTGAAACGTGAAGCAGTCTGAGAAAATCTTTCGAAGATCGCCCTGTTTATTTTTGAACAGGGCAAAGACTGTGCTACCACTGCCCGACATAAGCGCAAAGCATGCTCCCATATCATAAAGTGTTTCTTTGATGGCTTCAATTTCTGGATGTGTGGAGAAAACGCTTTTCTCGAAGTCGTTGCATACCACGTTTTTCCATTCTTCTACAGGTAAAGCTAAAGCTTCACGTAGATCTACTGAAGTTTTTTGGGGCACGATTTGCGAGTAAGCTTCTTGTGTAGAAACTGAGGTTTGTGGCTTCACGAGTACCAATACCCATTTTTTTAGCGAGAGAGTAATAGGGGAAAAGATATCCCCAATCCCCGTTGCATAAGCGGGGTGCGGGTCAATAAAAAAGGCACAATCAGCTCCGAGTTTGCTGACGCGTTTTTTCATCTCAGAATTATTCATTCCCAGTTGATATTCTTCGTTGAGAATGCGCATCATGAAAGCAGCATCACTCGATCCACCACCAAGTCCTGCTCCCATGGGTATTTTTTTATGAAGTAAAATGTCGAGCTGAGGAAGATCAAAGTCTGCTTTCAGCTGATTGTACACCTTAATAATTAAGTTGTCTTCAGGATTTCCTTGGATCTTAGGGCCAACAGTCTGGAGTAAATACGGTTCGTTAGAGTTGTGAAGTGTTTTTACTTCAAGATTGTCACAAAGAGGTATAGGATAAAATACGGTTTCTAGATTGTGGTAACCATCAGCTCTTTTTTCAACAACGTAAAGTCCGAGATTTATTTTGCAGCAAGGATTGAGAAACATAACTTTTTAGTATTGACGTTCACCAAAGATAGCGGTACCAATGCGTACCATAGTGGAACCTTCGTTTACTGCTATCTGAAAATCGTGAGTCATTCCCCAACTCCGTTCACAGAAAGCCTCATCGTTAGGAAAGTATTTTTCTTTTATCTCTTCAAAGAAGATGTGCGCCGTTTCAAAGTCTTTGCATACCTGTTCTGTATTATCAGTGTTGGATGCCATACACATTAAGCCACAGATTTGTATGTTCTTCAACTCTTTCCATTCACCATCTTCAAGCAGTGTGCGACAATCTGCGAGAGAGAATCCAAACTTGGTGGCTTCTTCAGCAATGTGGAGTTCTAACAGAATGCGTATAATGCGGTTATTGTGAGCTGCTTGCTTATCAATTTCTTTCATGAGTTTGAAAGAATCAACCGCATGAATCAAAGAAATATAAGGAGCTATATATTTTACTTTGTTGGTCTGCAAATGTCCTATAAAGTGCCATTCTATATCTTTGGGAAGCGCGGGAACTTTTATGCGAAGTTCCTGTTCGTGGCTTTCCCCAAAGATTCGTTGGCCTTGTTCATAGCATTGTTGAATCATCTCTGCGGGATGAAACTTAGAAACAGCAACGAGCTGTACATTTGAAGGAAGCTGTTCGCGGATTTTTGCTAGATTTTGCTGAATCTCTGTCATTTTGCTGTTGATTATTTGGCTTTATTCCTCGAATTCAGGTTTGTCAACCTTAGTCATGCTTTCGGGGGCACTTTGCTGATAGTGATATACGTCCATGATCGTTGTTTCTTGAACACTGGCAATCGTGTAATCCATCATGCTACCTCTCATACCTTCATCTAGACGCTTAATACTATCGCGTAAATCAGTAGCTTGAATCAGAACCTGTTGTGTTGTCTTCCTCTCTTTTCCGCTTTTCTCGTCAAGAGTGACAAATAAAAGTTTAGCTTTGAAGAAACGATCTGCACTATCGTCTGTTGATTCAAAGATTTCGGCAAAATGTGCACGTTTAATGTCGCTAACTTCAAAAGCTCCCGCCATAAACGGTGAAATTTCTTCGATGATGCGGCGCTCAGCTTCAGTGAAGCTAATCGCATCTACGAGATATGGCTCTGTAACTTTTTTCTGCTGACCATTTTCCATGGTCTTCTCATATTTAACGGTGCATTGGAACCATTCAGACATAATGTTGCTGTGTTTATTTAGTTGTGATTATAGTTTTAGCTGATGAAGCGTAAATCCTGACATAATTCGGCTGCGGTCTACTTTTCCACGAATGCCAGGTATGCGCCCACTTTGTGTATATTGCCACATGATATATGTTTTGCCGTCATTGAGTACTGGAGCGTCAGTACGGTAGCGAGCAATCATCCAATGATAGTTGGTAAACAATCCTTGGAAATGACGATTGTAGAAATTGTGGTACGTATAGAGTAAGGGTTTTTTTCCGTAGTAACGTTCAACAAGTAGAATGAACTGTCGAAGATTCTCGATAAAGGCAGCTTCGTCCGAATCTTCTTTTTCAATATCTATGATAGGGACAAGATCTTGTTCCTCACGTCGAACCACTTGCGTCATGTTTTCTAACTGTGCTTGAGGTGTAACCTGCGGACGATAGAAATGGTAGCTTCCTACGCTCAGTCCTGCACGGCGTGCACCAAGTAAGTTCTGAATATAATAATCATCTCTAAGATTTTCTCCTTCAGAAGCTTTTACATAGACATAAGAAATTTCTGCATTACGAGCAATTTCATCCCAATCAATAGTTTCTTGATAGTGACTTATATCTATTCCTTCCACATAGCGTGTGTTTATATGCCCATTTCCACGTGCGTTTCCGCCAATAGCGATATCACGACCTAAAGGACTTGTTGCCTTATCGGTTTGCGCCTTGTAAGAAAGATGATCAGGTTCAATGATAACTCCTTTTCCCACTGTAGATATTGTCTTCTTACGATCTTCGAGTGCATGAACTGGGAGAACGAGCAGAACGGCAAATAAAAAAAGGAAAATTTTACTGATGCGATATTTCATAAATAAAACATGCGTGACTTTTATCGATTTGCGAAATTAAGTAATTATTCTCAAATACTTTTGCTTTTAAGAATAATTTGGATGTCAATTAAAGCTCTTTTGCACGTTCTCGAGATGATAATTTAGATCTTGCTGTTTGACGGATAAAAATCTTTAATAGAAAATGCTAGAAGTATAAATTAATTTTGAGCTTCTTTCAACAAGTTATACGCTTTATAGAGCCCTAGTTCTCCAGCACGGCTGAGATCAGATATTGCCTCTTGTTTGCGATTGTCTTGTAAGCAGAGAATCGCACGGTTATAGTATGCTTCAGCAAAACGCTTATCAAGTGCAATGGCTGTAGAAAAATCTGCTTTAGCCTCTTGTACTTTTCCAAAATAGGCAAGAAGACATCCGCGATTGTAATAGGAATATGCATTGTTTGGTCTTAATTTTATAGCCTCCTCCATATCCATTATTGCTTGATGTGCATATAGGACTTTTTGTTCTTTATCGGCATTTAGATACAGCGTTCCAAAAATGTTTGCACGATTCTGTAGAGCTATCACAGAATTAGGGCTAAGAGAAACTGCTTTCTCTGCATATGTCCAAGCTGTATTGTAGTCGTAAGCCATATAGGCCAACATAGAGCGGAGTAGGTAAGCATCCGTGTCTGTTAACCTATTGAGTAATGTATCTATACTCATTCTATAGTTTTCTGAATGTGCAAGATTTTTAGCGTCTTTTTCACAGCTGAAAAAGACGCGATATTTGGCATTGCATAGATAGTGGAATCTTCCCCTTTGTTGTTCAGCCTGAAGTTCTAAAGATTCAAACCTTTTACTCAATTCTTCAGTTTCACTCTGATAGCCAATGCTACGATAGCCTCGTGCTGTGACGGGAAGAAGAGTTATTTGAAAAGACGGCATAAGGCTAGCTTCTACTTTACTGTTCTGAACCTTACCAAAGATGCCGTCACCAAAAATCTTGGCTGTATCGAGAGTTTCTGTAATTATGCGGTCATAATGCTCCAAAGCATGGTCGGAACGCAGTCTGACCTTTTTGTGTATTGAACGGCTAGGGCGTGCAAAAGAAATATCTAATTCTGCACGAGCAATAACCGTCTCGTCATTCAATGCTCCTTTAATATCTCCAATTTTTCGACGACATTTAGCCCGTGCAACATAGCCATACATAAATCTAGGATATGTTTTTATTAAAACACTATAGTCGCGTATAGCTCCACAGTAATCTCCTGTCTGTTCACGAAGAAGAGCGCGATTATAGCGGGCTAATGTATTTTGTGGTTCTACTTTTAAAATGAAGGTGAAGTCTTGAATCGCGCGATTATCATCCCCCACAAGTGCGCGTAATAAGGCGCGATTATAGTGAGCCACGAAATGTTGTGGGATAAGACTAATCACTTTATCGTAGTCTGTGATAGCAGCATCAAACTTATTGAGAGAGTTGCGCGCCATAGCTCTTAGTAGATAGCTTTGATCATCATTAGGGGCATATTTAATGGCTTGTGTAAGAAAGCTATCGGCAGCTGAATATAAGTTGTTATTTATGGCACACTGTCCCTTGAATTGCCAAATTTGAGATTCGTTGGGGCGGAAAGTCAATAGGGAATCCATCCAGGTGATGGCTTTCAGTGTGTCCTTTTCTTCTAAGTATATTTGTGCTTGCGCCATATAAGCCCGATAAAATTTAGGAGAGCGATGTAGTATTTTGCTTATTTCCACCTTCGCACTATCCATTTCTTTGATTTGCATGAAACAGTACGCTTTATTAAAGCGTGCATCTTCATTATCTGGCTTTTCAGCGAGGGTGTGCGCATAATCGTTTATCGCTCCATGATAATTTTTGAGATTGATACGGCACAAACCACGGAGTTGGTATACTTCTATCTTATATGGATTTAAGAGAATTGACTGTGAACAGTCAGCATCTGCACCATGGAAGTCTTCTAATGCAAATTTTGCCAATCCACGAAGATACCATGCTTCGGAGTTACTTGAACGTGCCTCTATCACTTGGTTAAAATAGCGAATAGCGCTGAGGTTATCATCAACACTCAACGCATTACGTCCCATGAGCAGGGTGCTTGTAACATTGATTTGTGCATAGAGGAAGCTTGGCACAATGAGCAGAAGCAATGTAAGCAAGTGCAAAAGCCCCTCCGCAGTGGAGGGGCTTTTCTTATTGTTTGGCTTGGTACTTGTGTGTGCCATAAATCCAGCTTTTCTTATTTGGGTGTCTTCACACGATAACTGCAACTTACTTTTCCTTTGCGCATCATCTCGAGTTTTTTCTTCACAAGTTGTTTGCGCAATGGGCTGATTCTATCCGTAAATACAACGCCTTCGAGATGATCAAATTCGTGCTGCATAACACGCGCTAAATATCCGTCTACCCATTCATCATGAGGTTGCAAGTTCTCATCTAGATAAGTAACATGGATGCGTGTTGGGCGACGTACTGGTTCGCTAAGTCCAGGCAAACTAAGACAACCTTCATCGAGCAGAGCCGTTTCGCTATCATCCACTTCCACGATATGTGGATTGATAAATGCATGATTATAGCCTTCATATTCGGGAAATTCGTCTTTGAGAACATCCAAAGAGATAACTACAACACGTATGGATTTACCGATTTGTGGAGCTGCCAATCCGACACCATTACTTTTCTCCATTGTCTCAAACATATTTACAATAAGTTCGTTGAGCCCTGGATAATCGGTTGGTATATCTTCTGCAACTTTGCGAAGTACGGATTGTCCGTATGTATAAATGGGTAATATCATATTCTCTTTTAAATATTTCGTTTACTTTCCATATACGACTGTAGAATTATACACGCACTGATTTCATCTACAAGTGCTTTATCGCGACGGCGTTGTTTTCCAATGCCGCTAGCAAGCATTGTTTGGTGAGCTAGGACAGAGGTGAAACGTTCATCGTAAAACTCTAGTGGAATCTGGGGAAATTGTTTCGTGAAATTAGCGGCAAATTGACGAACACGCTGTTGATTTTCAGAAGGTTGTCCATTAGTCTGAGTGGGGAGTCCCAAAATCACACACTCAACAGGTTCTTTTTCTAAATAGTCCTTTAGAAAGGGAAACAGATTTTTTGTTTCGACAGTTGTCAGACCGTTAGCAATGATTTGCATAGGATCGGTCACTGCGATACCGGTTCTTCTCTTTCCATAGTCGATGGAGAGTATACGCATTATGTGGATTTACTTAATCATATCTGTACCCATATATGCTTGCAGGGCCTTGGGGATTCGGATGCCTTCTGGAGTTTGGAAATTCTCCAATAGTGCTGCAAGAATACGCGGCAGAGCTAATGCAGAGCCATTAAGGGTATGGCAGAGGTTAATCTTTTTGTCTGCATTGCGATAGCGGCACTGTAATCGATTGGCTTGATATGTGTCGAAGTTGCTAACAGAACTTACTTCCAACCAACGCTTTTGTGCCTCACTATAAACCTCGAAATCATAGCAAATGCTAGAGGTAAAACTCATATCACCACCACAGAGCAACAGGATGTGATAGGGGAGCTCTAGTTTCTTCAAAAGTCCTTCCACATGATCAAGCATTTCTTGATGACTTTGCTTACTGTGTTCGGGAGTATCAATACGAACAAGTTCAATTTTAGAAAATTCATGGAGACGATTTAACCCGCGAACATCCTTACCATAAGAGCCAGCTTCGCGACGGAAGCATTCTGTGTAGGCACAATTCTTGATGGGGAGGTCTTTCTCATCTAGAATCTCATCACGATAAATGTTTGTGACAGGAACTTCTGCTGTAGGTATGAGATATAAATCGTCCACTTCACAATGATACATTTGTCCTTCTTTATCAGGAAGTTGACCAGTTCCGTAACCACTAGCGGCATTTACAACAGTAGGTGGCATAATTTCTGTATACCCAGCTGCGCGAGCTTCATCAAGGAAAAAGTTGATGAGAGCACGTTGCAAACGTGCACCTTGACCAATATAGACGGGAAAACCAGCACCTGTAATTTTTACACCAAGGTCGAAATCTATGAGGTTATATTTCTTTGCTAGTTCCCAATGAGGCAAAGGATTTTTTGGCAATTCAATAAATTGGCCTCCTTCTTTCACAACTATATTATCAGTCGCATCTTTTCCCTCAGGTACTTCTTCATAAGGGACGTTTGGGATTGTATAAAGAACTTGAGTACGTTCATCTAGTGCCGTTTTCATGCTTTCTTCAAGTTCTTTTGTCTGTTCTTTGATTTCAGCAACTTGCTCCTTAGCAGCTTCAGCTTCTTCTTTCTTACCTTCTTTCATCATTCCCCCAATGCTCTTAGAAATAGTTTTCACTTGCGAAAGGAGAATATCTAATTGTGCTTGCGCTTCTTTTCGTTTATTGTCAAGTGCAAGTACTTGTTCTATAGTTTCACGAGCGTCAGCAAAATGTTTCTTTTCCAAACCGCGGATAACGGCTTCCTTGTTGTCAAGAATCTGTTTTATTGTCAGCATAATTTATTGCTTAATTACTTATATGCTGCAAAAATAATAAAGATTTAGCGGAATATTATGCTTTATACCGATTTTATGACTGGCAGACAAGAGGCTAACTAGATAAATATGTATTTTTGCTGAAACAATCAATGTATATGAGAAGTATATGAGAGGTCCACTAATTATTAACGATCCTGTTTATGGCTTTACAAGGATTCCTCGTGGCTTATTGACAGAGATCATTGCTCATCCTTGTTTTCAACGTTTGGGACGTATCCGACAATTAGGAATGTCGACTTGCGTTTATCCAGGTGCGCAACACACACGTAAACAGCATTCTATCGGCGCATTTCACCTAATACAAGAAGCGCTGAATCGTTTGCAAGAGAAGGGACATTTTATTTTCGATTCAGAAATAGAAGCGGTTGAGGCTGCCATTTTACTACACGATGTAGGACATGGACCTTTTTCTCATGTCTTAGAGAAGACCTTTATGAAGGGCATTACGCATGAGGAGATTTCTTTGCTTATAATGAATCGCATGAATGAGCAGCTGCATGGTGGGTTATCTCTAGCTATCAATATCTTTGAGGATAAATACCCGAAACGTTTTCTTCATGAGCTGATTTGTAGCCAGCTAGATGTTGATCGTTTAGACTATCTTTGTCGCGATAGTTTTTTCTGCGGTGTTTGTGAAGGCAATATTGGAGTTGCTCGTATTATAGAAATGCTCGATATTATTGATGACAAGCTGGTTGTAGATGTCAAAGGCTTATACTCTGTTGAGAACTATCTAATGTCCCGACGTATGATGTATTGGCAGGTATATCTTCATAAAACGGCCGTTGCTGCAGAGGAAGTCCTTCGTGCTGCTTTGCGACGTGCAAAGTATTTGGTGCGTAGTGGAAAGAATCTGTTTGCTTCTCCTTCTTTGCTTTTTTTCTTAAGGCATGAAATTCCTAATAAAGAGCCTGATTGGTTGGATTATTTCCTTGAGCTAGAAGACAACGATATAATGTCTGCTTTGAAAGTCTGGATGAAATCAGATGATAAGATTCTAGCAATGCTTTGTTCTGATTTTATCAATCGTCGATTGTTCAAAGTGGATGTATATGCAGAATCTATACCTAAAGGGGAAGCGGAGAGATTGAAACAGGAACTCAGCAAACAGCTGGAACTGCCATTGGAGGATATGGATTACTTTGTGACATGGCGTAAGGTTCAGAAAGAATTGTATTCTGTCACGGCCGATGGTATTGGCATTCTCTATCCCGATGGAGAAGTGAGAGATTTCATAGATGTGAGCAATATCGTCCGCAGTGATATTGCAGGGCTTTCAGATGAGAAATTCTATGTGTTTCGGCAGCGTATGGAATGAGACGGATAAGCGCTATTTACAGCTACTAACATTGTTTCTGCATGATAGCTAAGAATAAATAGAAGAGGTATAAAAAAAGCGAACTAGAACATTATGAAAGATGTTTCAGTTCGCTTTTTTTCTTAATTGAGCTTCAATTCTTTTCTTTACTCCTTAGGTGAATAGTAGCTGTTATTATACCAATGATTATAGCCATATCCACTAAGGTCATAAGCAGCTACAAGACGAAGGTTATAGGCAGTTCTGTACATATAGTCGTTACAGTACAAAACGGCATAATCACCTTGCAGTACAGGGATAGGAGCTTCAATGTCTACATTTAGTGAAGAATTGGTGAAGTGCATGAGCAGGCTACCGTTCCTGACCATCCACTGTCCATATTCAGGTGAACCTCCTCTACGGAGAGTCTGGAAAGAACCATCTCGGTAGAAGTAGAAGATATCGCCTGCAGTATAGGCATAATTATTGGTAGAACTCACTACGCGCCATGCACGATTGCTTAGCACCATTTCTGCATAGCTATCAGGGTCGTTATAATCCTCTACGCAGGAAGTGAGGCTGATGGATGTTATTAGGAGGACCATCAGCAGTGTTATGGATCTAGTCAGTTGTTTCATAATAATTCTTTTTAATACATTGCAAATATATGTAGAATTTCTGAATAATAAAAACCTCCGCAGCGTTAGCTATCGGAGGTTTTGTGACTCGCATAGGATTCAAACCTATAACCTTCTGATCCGTAGTCAGATGCTCTATTCAG
>NZ_CAUTBW010000030.1:0-31716 GCF_963536905.1 uncultured Alloprevotella sp.
TAGGCGACGAATTGGAATATACTGACGAAATCACATTAGGACGTTCTATCATAAATCGTGTAGAATTAAAACAATGAAATTTTTACGACTCTTATTTTTCAGTATGTGGTTACTGGTGGGGCTTTGGTGCCTTTCTTGCGAAACCAACTTTATTATAGAAGGATTTTTGGGGCATAGCCCGATGCTCAACTATATTTTTTCCACGCTCTGCGTTATTACAGCTGTGGGAGGCTCATGGCTGGCATGTCGACTCTTGGCTTTTCCGCGCATCAAACAAGAAGTGGAAAAAGATACGACAGGGAAGGTTTTGGAAAAATGGAGCCTTGTTCGACTTGCCATCAATTCGTTGGCCATTTTTCCCAGTGCTATTTGCTACTATGGTTTGGCAGACACAACGGCTCTCTACTGTATGCTCCTTGCCCTCACTGCATCCCTCTTGTGTATCCCTAAAGCATGAAACTTTCTATCATCATAGTGAGCTATAACGTTAAGCATTATTTAGCACAATGCCTAACGTCTATTTGGCGATCCGATGAAAAGGAAGTGGAAGTATTCGTGGTGGACAATGCTTCAAAAGACGATTCCATTGTTTTTTTGAGAGAATCTTTTCCTGAGAGAGAATATCCGTTGTTGCATCTCATAGAAAGCAAGAAAAACTTAGGGTTTGGAAAAGCCAATAACCTTGCACTCAAACAAGCAACAGGAGATTACATCCTTTTTCTCAACCCCGATACAGTTCTCACTGAACATACGCTATCCGACTGCTTACAGTTTGCCACGACACACCCAGAGATAGGTTGCCTTGGAGTGCGTATGCTCAAAGACGCAGGAGGCTTCGCATTCGAATCACGCAGAGGCTTACCCACTCCGTGGGTTTCATTCTGCAAGATGACGGGACTGGCAACACTTTTCCCCAAAAGCCGCTTTTTTGGAAAATACTACATGAGATACCAAGATGAGAAATCTGCACAAGAGATTGACATAGTTTCGGGTGCCTTCATGATGATGAGCCAACAAGCGGCGAGAGAAACGAAAGGCTTTGATGAACAATTCTTTATGTACGGAGAAGACATTGACCTATCTTATCGTGCACTCAAATGCGGATATAAGAATTTCTATCTTCCTACAGAAATCCTCCACTATAAAGGTGAGAGTACCCAAAAGAACTCATACAGATATGTCCATGTCTTTTATGAGGCCATGCTTATCTTCTTCCGCAAGCATTATCCCCAAGCGCGCTTGTGGCTTAGCATTCCTATTAAGACAGCCATCGTGATAAAAGCAATCATAGCTTTACTCCAACAACAACTCCGACTCTTTCGAAAATTTTTATTTCCCGCATCAGGCTCTCTCTCAAATAGCTATCTCTACATAGGTAGTCATGCCAAAGAAATAACAGCACTGGCCGAACGAAACGGACTTGAACTTACGTGCGTGGATAAAGTTCCAGACGAAATTGAGACAAAATATACCATCGTTTGTTTCGATACAAGCGACTATTCATTTAGTTTCATTCTAAACTTTTTCAGTAAGAGTTTACACCAACAATACATTGGCCTCTTCTATCCTGAAGAAAAGAAACTAATCACAGGCGGAGAAATTTTTCTATATGAATGATACAATACATTTGAGAGCTATCGAGCCTGAAGATTTAGGCTTTCTCTACGAAATAGAAAACGACCCAAGCATCTGGAGCGTGGGAACTCCAACTGCCCCCTACTCGCACTACGCCCTTAAACAATACTTAGAAAATCAACCTCAAGATCTTTTTCAAACAAAGCAATTGAGAATGATTATCGAGAGAGAAGGGAAAAGCGTAGGAATTCTCGACTTGTTTAATTACAATGCAAATGATGGACGGGCTGAAGTAGGTATTTCCATACTAAAGTCGGAGCGCGGAAAAGGTATCGCAACGCAAGCTCTCAAGAAACTGGAACAACACGCTCGACGATTGCTGAATTTACACCAACTCTATGCACTTGTTTCTGCAAGCACTAATCCGAGTTCGAGTAGAGTTTTTGAAAAAAGCGGGTACAAGAACATAGCCACGCTTCCACAGTGGCATTTCATCAATGGCTCGTTTGAAGACATCAGCGTTTTCCAACTTTTTTTAGATTAAATTTATTTTTTCAAAAAAATATTTGGTAGTTTAAAACATTCCTCTTACCTTTGCACTCGCAATCAGGAAATGAGAGCAAAACACAAGAAGGTGCGTTAGTTCAGCTGGTTAGAATGCCTGCCTGTCACGCAGGAGGTCACGGGTTCGAGTCCCGTACGCACCGCGAAAGAGTTGAAGTCTTAGCTTCAACTCTTTTTGTTTATAAAGCAAAAAAGAATTTCAGACTATAGAATATATGCAAATAAAAACTGATGCAGTGGCTTGCTTGTCTACTGCATCAGTTTTGCTATCAATAAAAGAGTGTAATCTAAAGACTCTATATTACCAGATATCTACACGATTCTTTTTGGGAACAAAGAGCGGATCTTTGCTAGTAATATTAAATGCTTTATACCAAGAATCGATATGTGGAAGAGCACCATTCACTCGCCAGCGAGCAGGAGAATGCGGATCGACTTTATTAAGAACGCGCAACTGCTCATCACGAATGTTTGAAGCCCAGATAAAAGCAAAGCTCAGGAAAAAACGTTGCTCAGGAGTGAAACCATCAACCGTTTTAAGAGGATTCTTCTTCATTGCATTCTGAAGAGCTTGATACGCAATATTAAGACCTCCGTGGTCGGCGATATTTTCACCCAAAGTCAGTTTCCCATTAGCTTTCAAGCCTGGCAATACTTCAATCTTATCAAAGAAGTCTGCCATTACTTTGGTACGTGCCTCAAAATTTTTCTTATCAGCCTCAGTCCACCAATTGCGTAAGTTACCATCTTTGTCGAACTGGCTACCTTGATCATCGAATCCGTGCGTCATCTCATGCCCAATAACAACGCCAATCGCACCATAGTTAACAGCATCGTCAGCTTCAGGATTAAAGAAAGGCGGCTGAAGGATACCTGCCGGGAAGCAAATCTCATTAGTGGTCGGATTATAGTAAGCATTGATTGTCTGCGGAGTCATAAGCCATTCTGTTTTATCCGTAGGCTTATTGATCTTACGTTGAATCATATCTGCCATCATAAACTCACCAGCACGAAGCAGATTCTCATAATAAGAAAGATTCTCATCAATTTGCAAATTGCTATAGTCACGCCATTTATCAGGATAACCTATCTTTACATAGAAATGATTCAATTTGTCGTGAGCTTGTGCTTTTGTGGCTGGGCTCATCCAGTTTTGCTGATCAATACGTTGTCCTAATGCAACCTTAAGATTGTTGACGAGTTCAAGCATACGTTGCTTGCTACTTTCAGGGAAATATTTCTCAACATAAAGTTTACCCACAGCCATACCTAATACGCCATTCACGGCATCAACACCACGTTTCCAGCGAGCACGGTCTTGCATAACGCCACTCATAGTGTGACTATAGAAATCAAAAAAGGCTGCACGGAAAGAATCATCGAGCGCATTGGCAGCATCGTTCACAACTTTGAATTCAGCATATGCTTTCCAATCATCAAGACTCTTTTCTGCCAACAGCTTTTCTACAGCATGAATCGGTTCTGGTTGATTCACTGTCACCTCAGCAAAAGCAGGGAATCCTAATTGCAAGAAAAGGCTCCCCCAATCAATGCCCGGATAATCACTGAGCAGCTGAGCATAAGTCATCTTGTGATAGTTGCCTTCTACATCGCGCTGCTTAGTGGCACTATAACTTTCTTTCGCAATGGCTGTTTCAATATCGAGAACAGCTTTCATCTTGCGTTCAGCAGTGGCTGCATCATTGCCTGCCATCTCCAGAATTTTCTTCACATAGTCCTTATAGGCATTGCGAATCTTTAAAGTTGCCTCATCATCGTTGAGATAATAATCACGGTCTCCCAAAGACAATCCACCTTGATTTATCCCCACCAAATTCATTTTTGCATTACGCAAATCAGCATCAGCATAAATGGAGAACGGCAGGACATCTATTCCACGATGTCCTAATTGTCCAAACATGAGAAGCAACTCAGTCTTATTTGTAGGAGCAACCACCTTTGCCAGAACAGGTTTGATAGGCTCATATCCTTCTTTATTACGGCGTACACTATCCATAGCCAACTTATAAAGGCTACCAATTTTCTGCGCCAAAGAACCTTGCTGCTGTGGATGGGAAGCTAGTCCTTCTATCAGTTCGTGAATCTGCTTCTCGTTCACATCACTCAAATAATTAAACTGACCATAACGAGCATACTCTGGAGTCAGCGGATGATTTTTCATCCATGTACCACAAGAATACTCATAAAAGTCTGTTCCAGGTTTCTTAGATAAGTCCATATTGGCCTTATCAAGTCCCGACGATTGAGCAAAGGCTGAACAAGCCGCCATACTCAATACAGGCATTAATGCTTTTAACTTCATACTATTATATTTTTAAGAAATGATTTGTCATTCTTCATCCAAAGCCGACAAGCGGTCGACTGCTGCCTCCCATTCCTCTTCGGCCGTGGCTTGCTGTTTTTTTACTTCGGCGTACTGTGTAGCCAACGAAATGTCTGAGGCACCTTCCGGAGTAGACATCTGTTGTTCCATTTCGGAAATACGCTGTTCTATTTCTTCGACCTTTCGTTCCCAATCTGCCACCTCTTTTTCTGCTTTACGTCTCAGCTTAGCTTGCTCTTTCTGCTGTTCATAACTAAGCTTTCCTGCATTCGGTTCTTCCTTGGTTACAACATCCTCAACAACAGTTCTCTTAGGAAGTTGATCAAGAGTATCAATATCTTTTGTTCGCAAAAAATCATAAATACCGCCTATATGCTCTCGGACATTTCCACCTCCGAACTCATAGACTTTAGAGACCAATCCATCCAGAAAGTCGCGATCATGACTGACGAGAATGACCGTTCCATCAAAAGCAAGAATGGCCTCTTTGAGCACGTCCTTCGTACGCATATCCAGGTGGTTCGTAGGCTCATCCAAAATGAGAAGATTTACAGGTTCAAGCAAGAGACGAATCATTGCTAACCTACTTCGCTCGCCACCGCTCAGCACTTTCACTTTCTTGTCTGAGGCTTCACCGCCAAACATAAAAGCACCAAGAATGTCCCTAATCTTTAAACGAATGTCTCCCTTTGCCACATCGTCAATTGTTTGGAACACAGTTTTATTCTCATCCAGCAACTGCGCTTGGTTCTGAGCATAATATCCAAGTTCTACATTATGCCCTAACTTCAAGTGACCGTCAAAGGGAATCTCATCCATGATACATTTAACCAAGGTTGATTTACCTTCGCCGTTCTTCCCCACAAACGCCACCTTTTCTCCTCTCTTTATCGTGAGATTTACATTGTGAAAAACAGTATGTTCACCATAACGTTTCGTAACGTCCTCGCAGATGATTGGATAATCACCGCAACGATTGCAAGGAGGGAACTTCAGATGAAGAAAACTATTGTCCACCTCGTCTACTTCAATCGGCACAATCTTTTCCAGTTGCTTGATGCGGCTTTGTACCTGCACTGATTTCGTAGGTTTATAACGGAAACGCTCAATAAAGTCTTGAATATCTGCAATCTCTTTCTGCTGATTCTCATAGGCCCTTAGTTGCTGTTCACGTCTCTCTTGGCGAAGCTCCATAAACTCGTTATACTTCACCTTATAATCCGTTATCTTCCCACAAGAAATCTCCATCGTACGATTCGTTACGTTATTGATGAAGGCGCGGTCGTGACTCACAAGCACAACAGCACTTGGACTTTTAGCCAAAAACTGTTCCAGCCAACGGATACTTTCAATGTCAAGATGATTGGTTGGCTCATCGAGAAGAAGAACATCAGGTTGGCGCATTAAAAGTTTGGCTAACTCGATACGCATGCGCCAACCGCCACTAAACTCACGCGTAGGGCGATCAAAATCTGAACGTTGAAAACCTAAGCCCTGCAACGTACGCTCTAATTCGGCATGATAATTGAGACCACCCATCATCGTGAAGCGTTCATTATCATGAGCGAACGATTCTACTAGCTTTAGGTATTCCTCACTTTCATAATCCGTGCGCTCTGCCAACTCTTGATTCTCTTGAGCTATACGTTCTTGCAACTGGCTTATATCCGCAAAAGCTTTCTCAGCTTCTTCCAACACCGTGTGCTCATCGCTAAGAACCATGACTTGCGGGAGATATCCTAAAGTAGAACCTTTCTGCAAAGCCACTACGCCCGCCGTAGGCTGTTGCTCTCCAGCCAAGATTTTGAGTAAGGTCGACTTCCCTGCCCCATTCTTGCCAACCAGCGCAACACGGTCTTTGGGGTTAATAACAAAGGACACGTCCGTAAAAAGCGGACGTGCTCCAAATTCTATTGTTAGATTATTAACTGAAATCAAAATACTAGTAAGATCTTGCTATTAAGACTTTATATTTTGCAGGCTTGCCACTCACCATATCAACGCCAGGGTTAGATTGATCTACACCTATGGGGACGCAACGAATGGTAGCCTGAGTTTCTTCTTTAATGCGTGCTTCTGTCTCTGTAGTTCCATCCCACGGACAAAGGAAGAAACCACCATCCTTTACACGCGTTTTGAATTCTTCGTAGTTGTTACACTCGAAGATATGTTCATCGCGATACTTCTTAGCTTTCTCGAAGATATTTGTTTGGATTTCCTCCAGTAGCGTATTTACATATTCATCGATACCCTCAAACTGGCGGGTTTCTTTTTCCAGCGTATCACGACGCATAACCTCTACTGTTCCATTTTCCAAGTCCTTCGGTCCCATAACAAGACGCACGGGAACACCTTTCAATTCGTAATCGGCAAATTTAAAGCCAGGACGTTTGTTTTCTGAGTTGTCATATTTCACGCGGATACCCAGCTGACGAAGACGCTGAGCCAGAGCTTCAAACTTTTCATTGAGAGCTTCTAATTCTTCATCTTTTCGGTAAATAGGCACCATTACGACCTGAATCGGAGCAAGATGCGGAGGCAACACCAAACCGTTATCATCGGAGTGTACCATAATCAAAGCTCCCATCAAGCGCGTACTAACGCCCCAACTAGTAGCCCAAGCATATTGCATCTTGTTTTCTTTGTCAACAAACTGTACATTAAATGCCTTACCAAAGTTTTGTCCCAAGAAATGGCTAGTACCACTTTGCAGTGCCTTACCATCCTGCATCATAGCTTCAATGGTATAGGTATCAAGCGCACCTGCAAAACGTTCTGTTTCACTCTTCACACCTTGAACAACAGGTACTGCCATATACTTTTCAACAAAATCTGCATAAACTTTCAGCATCTGCTGCGCGCGCTGTTCTGCCTCCTCACGTGTAGCATGTGCAGTGTGTCCTTCTTGCCAAAGGAATTCACTAGTACGAAGGAAAAGACGTGTGCGCATTTCCCAACGCATCACATTACACCACTGATTGCACAAAAGAGGCAGGTCGCGCCAACTGTGAATCCATTTTCTATATGTATTCCAAATAGTCGTTTCACTCGTTGGACGAATAATAAGCTCTTCCTCCAACTTTGCAGCAGGGTCAACCACTACGCCATCGCCCGTTTCGTTGGTCTTCAAACGATAATGTGTCACCACTGCACATTCCTTTGCAAAACCTTCCACGTGTTCAGCTTCTTTCGACAAGAAAGACTTGGGAATCAACATCGGGAAATATACATTCTGCACTCCCGTTTCCTTAAACATTCCGTCCAGTGTTTGCTGAATTTTTTCCCAAATTGCGTAACCGTAAGGTTTGATAACCATACATCCGCGAACGTCTGCTTGTTCGGCCAAATCAGCTTTCACAACTAATTCGTTATACCATTTAGAGTAGTCTACACTACGTTTAGTCAGATTTTTTAATTCTGCTGCCATATTCTTTTTTAGTTATTTTTGCCTACAAAATTAACTAATATAATTGGAAAGTTCGTAGCTTTGCAACCAATTATAATATACAACACTCAAAAACGAAACATTATGAGAACGAAACTTTCAGTTATGTTGCTATGCGTTCTAACGTTATTCAGCGGCTGTGACACATCCAGTATGACAAACAAAGCTAAAGGCGGAGCCATCGGCGGTACAGCAGGCGCAGCCCTCGGCGCACTGATTGGGGCTTTTGCAGGTAAAGGAAAAGGTGCGGCCATTGGAGCTGCCGTTGGCGCGGCTGTTGGTGGTGGAGCAGGCGTTCTGATTGGAAACAAGATGGACAAAGCTAAGAAAGCGGCAGAGATGGCCAATGCACAAGCTGAGGTAATCAAAGACTCACAAACAGGCCTTACTTATGTAAAGGTTACGTTCGACTCTGGCCTGCTCTTCGCTACGGGCCAGAATACTCTAAGCGCAGCTGCACAAAGAGATCTCAGCACTTTCGCTAAGAACCTTACCTCTGACATGAACTTGCAGATTTATGGTTATACAGATAACCAAGGCTGGAAAAACTCTACAGCAGAACAGAGTTCGGCAAAGAATCTAGCACTATCTGAGCAGCGTGCCAACAGCGTAAGTTCTTTCATTCTTAAAAATGGTATTCATTCTTATCAGGTGAAAGAAGTGAAAGGATACGGCGAAGCTAACCCCGTAGCTAGTAACTCTACAGCAGCAGGTCAGCAGCAGAATCGTCGCGTAGAAGTCTATGTCATCCCAAGCGACCAGATGATTAAAGAAGCTAAGCGTCAAGCTGGCGAACAATAAAAGACATCGACAAAATTCTAACGGCACTTATTCCTCCTTAGAATAAGTGCCGTTTCTTTTTCCCTTCTCTATGCTCTCTACAGCTCAGACCTCATTTTATCATAAGTATATAAAAAGAGAAAAGGACCTCCATTTTGGAGGTCCTTCTAACTTTCGGTGGGCGCTGACGGATTCGAACCGCCGACCCTCTGCTTGTAAGGCAGATGCTCTAAACCAGCTGAGCTAAGCGCCCATGAGATTAAATCTCATGCTAATATATCGGTGGGCGCTGACGGATTCGAACCGCCGACCCTCTGCTTGTAAGGCAGACGCTCTAAACCAGCTGAGCTAAGCGCCCTCATTTCTGAATTGCGAGTGCAAAAGTAGAGGAAATTATTATAACCACCAAACTTTTGCGCATTTTTTTTCTTTTCCTTACAAAATTTCCTGTTTAATGGCCCGTACAACCTCTTCAGCGGTCTCTTTCCAGATATATTCATCTGCATCTTTTCGCCCCATACCTACTCCACCGTGTCGATACTCCATTTTACTATGAAAATCCGAACGCGCAGAAGCATGAATCTCTGTAGCTCCAGTTTGTTGGAGAATTCTTGCTGCATTTTGGGATCCAACTCCGCTACCTGGCATAATTGTGATACGCCCCGCGGCCTGCTGCACCAATTGACAAAGAACAGGAATTCCAGCTTCAGCCGTTGCAGCTTGCCCAGAAGTAAGAAGGCGCATACACCCTAAATCTATAATCTGTTCAAGAGCAAGAGACGCATCTCGGCAAACATCGAAAGCCCGATGAAAAGTAACACTTAAAGAGCCAGCAGCATCCATCAGTTTCCGACAGAAAGCCATATCTATATCGCCCGTAGCAGTAAGTCCACCAATAACAACACCATCCACTCCAGCTTCACGTGCAGCAAAAATGTCGTCTATCATAATTTCCTGCTCAGCAGGCGTATAAAGAAAGTCGCCTCCTCGAGGACGAATAAGCACGTGCTTACGAATCCCCTGTAATTTACAAACAGCGCGAACAAGTCCTAATGATGGAGTGATGCCTCCCTCCTCAAGTCCTGAACAGAGTTCTACTCGGTCAGCCCCTCCACGAAGAGCTGCCAATGCGCTTTCATAACTTCCTGTACATATTTCTAATTGTGCCATAGGGCAAAAGTACATATTTTTATCGTTCTCAAAGGCCAAAACACGCGCCTCTTCCTTATTTATATAGCTTTTACAATAAAAACATGTAATTTTGCAGCACACTCTCTTTATTGTATTAATCATCACCGATGAAACATCTAAAAGACTTACAGGTGCGTGCCGTTGAACTTCTTCGCCCTGGCTACGCAGTACTCCGTCTGACTGACGAAGAAGTTTTTCCAGAAATGCAACCCGGACAATTTGTGGAGATTCGCGTTGACGGTTCGCCAGAAACATTTCTTCGCCGCCCTATCTCTATCAATTTTGTAGACCGCGACACCAACGAGCTATGGCTATTGGTTCACGCTGTGGGCAAAGGCACAGAAATTCTCACAAAGATGCGTGAAGGCGACAAGCTGAATTGTCTTTACCCCTTAGGCCGAGGCTTCTCTATGCCTTCCGAACCTCATCAACGCCTACTTCTCATTGGAGGTGGCGTAGGAACTGCTCCACTTCTCTATTTTGGAAAACTCTTGCGCGAAGCCGGTCACGAGCCGGTGTTCTTGCTGGGAGGAAAGACAGAAGGCGATATTTTGCAACGCGAGCATTTTGAAAAATATGGTCGCCTTTGCTGCACAACGGAAGACGGAAGTCTCGACACAAAAGGCTTTGTCACGAATCACAGTGTCCTACAAGAAGATTTTCATTCCATTTACACTTGTGGCCCAAAACCGATGATGAAGGCAGTGGCAGCCTTTGCTAAACAACACAATATCTATTGCGAAGCATCACTTGAAAACATGATGGCTTGCGGCTTAGGTGCGTGTCTTTGCTGCGTTGAAAAAACCGTGCAAGGCAACCGCTGCGTTTGCACAGAAGGTCCTGTGTTTGATATTAACGACTTAGACTGGTAAGATTATGGCACAGTTACAAGTAAATATAGGGAATCTCCAACTCCAGAATCCTGTCATGACGGCCAGCGGAACCTTTGGCTATGGCTTTGAATTTGCAGATCTTGTCGATTTAGACCGTTTAGGGGGAATTATTGTTAAAGGAACCACCCTGAATCCTCGAGAAGGCAACGATTATCCGCGCATGGCTGAGACAGCACAAGGAATGCTCAACTGCGTTGGACTACAAAATAAGGGTGCAGACTACTTCTGCACGCATATTTATGATGCAGTAAAGAATTTAAAAACAAACGTACTGGTCAATGTAAGCGGTTCTTCGCCCGAAGATTATGCTGAATGTGCTGCGCGCATAGCCGAATTGGACAACATACCAGGCATTGAACTCAACATCTCTTGTCCCAACGTGAAAGATGGAGGAATGTCCTTCGGAACTTCCTGCACGGCAGCCGCCAGTGTTGTGAAAGCAGTGCGTCAAAGATACCCCAAGACACTCATCGTAAAACTATCGCCCAACGTGACCGATATCACAGAGATTGCACGGGCTGTAGAAGCCGAGGGAGCGGATAGTGTTTCGCTCATCAATACACTAATGGGAATGAGCATTGACATCGAGCGCCGTTGCTCTCGTCTAAGTATCGGGACGGGTGGGTTGAGCGGCCCATGTATCAAACCTGTGGCTCTGCGCATGGTGTGGCAAGTAGCAAAAGCTGTAAAAATCCCAGTTATTGGTTTAGGAGGTATCAGCAACGCCACAGACGCTCTGGAATTTCTCATGGCTGGAGCTACAGCCATCCAAATTGGAACAGCTAATTTCCTTGATCCCGCAGTCACTATGAAAGTAATCGACGGCATCAACACTTGGCTCGACACCCACGGAGTAAAGAACGTTCACGACATTATAGGAAGCGTATAGGAAATATACGGAGATACTTAATAACAGAAATGTGCTAATGTAGGATTTCGTTTTAACGAAAGCAGATACATTAGCACATTTTTTGTATGGTTCAACCACTTACAGAAGCACATCTATACTTTATCAATATGCCCCAAAGGGCAAATATACAAAAAGTATTATCAAACGAAACGAAAAACAAAAATAATTGCAAGAAGCTAAAATTTTCTCTTTTTCTGTTTGGAGATAAGAAAAGAAAAAGCATATATTTGCAGCAACAAGTTAAGGGAGCTGCGGAACACCTCCAAGCCCCACAACTTAGACATATTTGGCTGCATCGGTTTGATCGGGATACTCATCAATAATTACTAGAAATACCGAGAATGCTTCCTTCGTCAATGGCGGGCCGACACGTTTCGGCGGGGTCGGATTACAGAGACGGAGTGGCGCTCAAATCCTTATTTTAGCTCGGAGTTTCATCACATCATCGATGCAGCCTTCTTTGTATCCTTTTCCTAACGTCCCTCCCCTTTTCTTTCGTCAAGACAAGCTCTCATCCCATCTTTTCTTTGTTAAAAGTATTGCACAATTAGGTTCGTCAGTTGCAAAGACAAGTAACAGCCTTCTTATTTTCGGTATTATTATTTGACAAACAACTTTCACCTTCCAGCTCACAAGCAGATGCTTCACGTCAAAAAAATGAAGCCACACTATCATTTTTCTCTTTAAGAACCGACTCAACAGCTCAAAGACTCCCACTTTTCTCTCCTAAAAAGTCGTTTTTCCCCTTATTCCGTCTCAAAATACAATAAAGGAATCAGCTGACATCCTTATTACATTCAAAAATTCCCTTATTGTATTTTCAATTTCTCAAGGAGAAAATAAAATTTGTAGTATAGAAAATAAAATTTCCCCTTGAGGAATTCAAAATAAGCTTATTTTGGTAATGCGTCAAAACAGCGTTAGTTTCGATTGCAGGCAAAGAAATTGATTTTTAAGCCACTCTCGAGGTTGTAGACTGCGAATTTATTTGACATTCACAAAACAACAGAAGGGTTTATAATGCAAGTTCCCAAAGAGAAAAGAACCTTCCGTACACTTCTGTCATGTTTTTAGAACCATTTCTCGCCAAAAGAAGCACATCTCCATTTTGCCTTTTTCTCAAAAAAAAGTAACTTCGCAGACAAACCAAAATTCAGCATGGACAATTATATTGTTTCGGCACGTAAGTACCGCCCACAAACGTTCGACAGCGTTATTGGACAAAAGGCACTTACCACGACACTGAAGAATGCCATCAGCAATGGTAAGCTGGCTCATGCTTACCTTTTCTGCGGGCCTCGCGGTGTGGGGAAGACCACTTGTGCGCGTATCTTTGCCAAGACTATCAACTGCCTCAGTCCGCAAGCCAGCGGAGAGGCCTGCAACGAATGTGAAAGTTGCCAAGCGTTCAACGAAGGGCGTTCGATGAATATCTTTGAGCTGGACGCGGCCTCCAACAACTCTGTTGACGATATTCGCCAAATTATAGAACAGGTCAATACACCTCCACAAGTGGGAACATACAAAGTTTTCATCATCGACGAGGTGCATATGCTCTCTCCTGCGGCCTTCAACGCTTTTTTGAAAACTCTGGAAGAACCACCAGCACACGTTATCTTCATTCTGGCAACAACGGAGAAACACAAGGTTCTCCCAACGATTCTGAGTCGCTGCCAAATCTACGACTTCAACCGCATGGAGATTGCCGACATCGTTGCACATCTCAAAAATGTGGCTGCCAAAGAAGGCGTACAAGCCGAGGACGAAGCTCTAAACATCATTGCACAAAAAGCTGATGGTGGTATGCGCGATGCCTTAAGCATCTTCGACCAAGTGGCAAGTTTCTCTGAAGGCGACATCACCTACAAAAAGGTGATTGAAGACCTCAACGTGCTGGACTATGATTATTACTTCAAAATCACAGACGAACTATTGGCCAACAATATCACGCAGGTGATGCTCACCTTCAATGATATTCTTAGAAAAGGTTTCGATGCCAATATCTTCATGGGTGGTTTAGCCAGTCATTTTCGCGAACTGCTCGTTAGCCAAGATGCTGCCACACTACCACTTTTGGAAGTGGCCGATAGCGTACGCCAGCGATATGCCGAACAAGCTCAGAAATGTAAAACTAAATTTCTCTATAAGGCGCTCAAACTCTGCAACGATTGCGACATCAACTACCGCACCAGCCGCAACAAACGACTGACCGTGGAAATCACTCTCATCGAGGTGGCGCAACTCAGCTCTGATGATGCGCCAGGGTCTGGGCTTGGCCCTACGAAGATTTTAAAACCCATTTTTAAGGCTGTGTCTGTTCAGCAACAAACGCAAGCCTCCTCTGCTGCCCCTGCAGCAGCTTCCCAAGCAACAACTCCACAACAACCAAAGCTGCAACAGCCAGCCACACCCGCTACGCCACAAGCAAGACCTGTGGCCAAGACTCTGTTGCGCCGCACTGTTTCTTTGCGTCACGCGCAGACAGCCTCACAGTCTTCGCCCACTCAAGAGACTTCAAAACCTTCTGCTCCGCGCTCCTATGGCAACGAGGCATTCACGGAATCCAATATGCTCTCAGCGTGGGTAGCTTTTGCTCAACGTTTGCCCATCGAAGAGATTGCGCAGCAAGGGCGTATGAAAATGCTCGCCCCAAAACTCTTGGAAGGCGGCATCATAGACGTTCCCGTTGAGAATGACATGGTCATGGCGGACTACAAACGTTTGCAACCGAAGATAGAAGATTATATCCGCAGCTACTTACGCAATGACAACGTACGTCTCCAACTGAGACTCCTCCCGCCCAACCAACAAAACCGGCCCATTAGTCGCCGCGAACAGTTTGAGGCCATGTGCGAGAAAAGCCTTGCGTTCAAGAGTCTTTGCGAAGAGTTGAAACTTGATTTAGCATAACAACAAAACATATCCCACATGGAAAAGATTGAAAACAAGTATGTAACCGTTTCTTACGAACTTTTCACAAAAGACGAAGAAGGAAAAATCGAACTCGTTGAGAAAGCTCCCGTAGAGCATCCCTTCCAATTTATCACAGGTATGGGAGTAACGCTCGAAGCTTTTGAAAACAATGTTGCCAACCTCAATGAAGGAGAAACTTTCGATTTCACCATCGGTGTGGAAGATGCTTATGGCCCTTACGTTGAAGAACACGTCATCGAATTGGGTAAAGATATTTTTACCATCGATGGACATTTCGACAGCAATACTGTTTACCCTGGCAATGTTATCCCCCTTGTGAATGAGGACGGCAATCGCTTCCAAGGATTGGTGCTCGAAGTGAGCGACACAAAAGTAAAAATCGACCTCAACGACCAGCTGGCAGGCAAAGAGCTTCGCTTCAAAGGTCAGGTGGTTACTTCACGCCCCGCAACAGAAGCAGAGATGAAAGAAATGCTCGCGATGATGGGCGGTGAAGAAGGTTGTGGCGGCAGCTGCGAAGGTTGCGGAGGCGGCTGTAACTGCGAACATTAAGAATTTCTCTATTCTCGGATGATGTAGAAAAGCCTAAACAGTTAGGCCTATTTGATTCATCCGAGAATTTTTATATTTCAACCCATGAACACATTCGGTAATATCTTTCGCTTAACCACCTTTGGTGAGAGCCACGGGCCAGCAGTAGGCGGCGTTGTCGATGGAATGCCAGCTGGCATAGTGATCGACATGGATTTTCTACAAGCAGAACTCAACCGTCGAAAGCCTGGACAGAGCTCGCTAACCTCACCTCGCAAAGAAAGCGATACAGTGGAACTCCTTTCAGGTGTCTTCGAAGGAAAATCCACTGGTTGTCCTATCGGTTTTATCGTCCGTAACGAGAATCAGCATTCTTCCGACTATGACAACCTAAGAGATATATTCCGTCCATCGCATGCTGACTACACTTATTTCTGTAAGTATGGTATTCGCGACCATCGTGGTGGCGGCCGCTCTTCGGCACGCGAAACTATCTCTCGGGTAGTTGGAGGAGCACTGGCAAAGATGGCGTTGCAACAACTCAATGTAGACATCATTGCCTACACTTCGCAAGTGGGCGGAATTGCATTAGAGAAAAACTATCAGCAATATGATTTCAGTGAGATAGAAAAAAATGCCGTGCGCTGCCCTGATCCACAGAAAGCAGAAGAGATGGCTCAGAAAATTGCAGCAGTAAAAGCTGAAGGAGATACCATTGGTGGGGTGATTACTTGCATTATCAAGGGCTGCCCCATAGGATTGGGAGAACCAGCCTTCGAGAAACTTCACGCTGCACTCGGCGCTGCGATGCTGAGCATCAATGCTGTCAAAGGCTTTGAATACGGCGGAGGTTTCGATTGCGCGAAATATCGAGGTTCAGAACTCAACGATATTTTCTATACAAATAAAGAAGGGAGAATTCGTACCCAGACAAACAATAGTGGAGGAATACAAGGCGGTATCTCCAACGGTGAGGACATCTACTTCCGCGTAGCCTTCAAGCCCGTTGCTACCCTCTTGCGCGAACAAGAAACAGTGGACACGAAAGGCCAACCAACCATAGTGAAAGCACGCGGGCGACACGATGCTTGTGTCTTACCACGAGCTATTCCTATCGTTGAAGCAATGGCGGCGATGACCCTCTTAGATGCCTATCTCAAGAACAAAACGACGCACATATAGAAGAGAAATAAAAAAAACAAACTTTTTTTCACACTTTTTCTTGCAAAATTGAAAACCTTACCTTACATTTGCGAAGTAAACATAACCAAATTACCGTGAGGTAACGTGTTTAGTTAAGTCTAGTTTAGTTTTTGTGTTGGTTAATGGAGGCTCCGAAGAGACGGATGACCTCCATTAATTTGCAAAAAGACTAAAAGTAAAATGCCTCATAGATATCTTACAACTTGGAATAAACAAAAAGTATATCACTGCTTAGTTCTCAAGCTGTGATATACTCATTTATAGATAAGTGTCCATTACCTCTCTACATTCAACGAATCAAGACTTTACGACCATTGATGATATAAAGACCAGGCGCAAGATGGACTGAAGAAGCAGGAATGCCTTGAAGTGAGAAAACTTTGTTATACGACTTATTCTTGAAATAAGAAATACCAGTGGTCGTGGCATGAAAAGAAAAATTGGAGATTCCCAACTGGTAGTTCTTTTTCTCAGAGATTTCCGTATTCACCAAAGAGAATATGAGTTGCAATACCCCCGTTATCTGTGTTGGAAACTGGAACACCAAAGCCGTGGAACCAAACTTTACGGATTGCGGCTCACTGAGTTGCTGCCCATCGAGCAATACTTGTAGCGAAACTTCAGCTGCAGCAGAACGGTCGCAAACTACCTGGAGTTCCTGAATTGGAGACTTCAGCGTATCTGTCAGTGTGATACGCTGAAATCTTTCTTGTCCCTTCCCTCCTATCGACAGATAGCCTCGAGCATCTACTTTCGTTTTTGCAGTATGTGGCAACACTTCAATAAGGACATTGCTGGCAGGATTTGTGGAAAGTTGCCCACCTTCGTCCACAAAAGTGTAAGTTTGGGACGAAGCTCTGCTGGCTACAAAGAAAGCCAACAAACATACAAAGCAGATTTTTTTCATAAACTACTCGATTAAGGATGAAGAACGCTCTCTGTTCTATAGGAAATATTCAGAGAGTTAGTCGATGAAACGCTTTGAAAGAGGAGCAAATTCTTCAATACGACGATCGCGCAAGAAAGGCCACCAGCGGCGCACTTGTTCACTGTGCGCAAGATCGACAGTCACGACTAGGTTTTCCTCTTCTGAGTTAGAGGCACGAGCTAACAACTCACCTTGTGGACCAGCCACAAAGCTAGAACCCCAAAACTGAATACCATTGGTCTGGCCACTGGGGTCTTCTTCCAAGCCCACGCGGTTGACAGCAACAACTGGAAGCCCATTGGCAACAGCGTGCCCACGTTGTACGGTTGTCCATGCTTCGCGCTGCCGCTCCTGCTCTTCTGGCACATCAGAACTCTCATACCCAATCGCTGTTGGATATATAAGAAGATCAGCTCCCTGAAGTGCCATCAAACGTGCTCCTTCGGGATACCATTGATCCCAGCACACTTGAACACCCAATGTTCCAACACTGGTATGAATAGGATGGAAACCAAGGTCGCCAGGAGTGAAATAGAACTTTTCATAATAGGCTGGGTCATCAGGAATGTGCATCTTCCTATACTTTCCTGCAATGCTTCCATCTTTTTCAAAGACTACAGCAGTATTATGATACAAGCCTGCAGCACGGCGTTCAAAGAGGGACGTAACCAAAACCACACCAAACTTGCGAGCCAAGGCACCATAAAAATCAGTAGAAGGTCCAGGAATAGGCTCTGCCAAGTCGAAATTATTCACACTCTCTACTTGGCAGAAGTAAAGCGAATTATGAAGTTCTTGCAGTACCACCAATTCTGCACCACGCGTGACTACATCTTCTATATTAGCTGCCAATTTTTGACGATTCGTATCAACATCGGCAACACATCGTTGCTGGATAAGCCCAACCTTTAATGATTTCATTTTTATTACTATTTAGGAGGTAAAATACAAGATACGATAGAGCAAGACTTTGGTACTCCTCGTATCTTGTTAGTATAATCTTAGATTTTGAGAACTCCTTTCGGGAATTGCATAGTAGAACAATGGAGCGAACCATGCTGACGAATCAGCGCGCAACAGTCAATTCCCACCAAGTCATGATGAGGAAATGCTTGATGCAAAGCTTTTCGTGCTTTCTCATCATTCTCTGGTTGATTATAAGTAGGATAAAGTACAGCATGGTTTACCACCAAATAATTAGCATACGTTGCAGGGAGACGCTCTCCATCCTCATAGATAGCAGAAGCCATCGGTAGCGAAATAAGTTCAAAAGGCTTATTCTCAGCATTGGTGAATGTACGCAACTGAGCTTCCATCTGCCTCAAAGCTTCATAATGTTCATCGCTAGAATCATCACAACGCACATAAACAATACGATTGTTGGGGCAAAGGCGGGCAAGAGTATCAATATGGCTATCGGTATCGTCACCTGCCAGATAGCCATAATCGAGCCACAAAACATTAGTTGCGCCAAAGTATTCTTCCAGCTTCATTGTTAGCTGTGTTTTATCGTGAGTATGATTTCTGTTAGGATTGAGCAGACATTCTGACGTAGTGAGCAGCGTACCGCAGCCATCACTCTCTATGCTTCCGCCTTCAAGTTCAAAATCTAAAAGTGAAACATAAGTACCATATAACAAACCAGCATCGAAAAGCTGCTTATTGATAGCATTATCTTTCTCGGCTTCAAACTTTCCTCCCCATCCGTTGAACTGAAAATCCAAAAGTTCTGGACTTCCTGAGCCAACAACAGTGAGGAAGCCATGATCGCGCGCCCAAGTATCATTGGTAGGACAATCTTTGTAGATGATATTATTCAGAGCTTTTTGCGGCAACTGCTCTTCCAGTAAAGCCTTAACTTCCGCCGTATTAGGAGCTACGATAAGCAAAGGTTCACGAATAGCAATCTCGTAAGCTATACGCTTGTAGCAAGCAATGACTTCAGGTAACATATCAAGCCAATCGGTACCTGCATGCGGCCATGTGAGTTGTACCGCACTTTGTGGAAACCATTCGGGAGCTAACATACGCTTGAAGCGTTTATTGTCCTGTGCAACAAGACCGTTCTTCAGAAAGAATTCCAAATCCAAATCCGCCTGCGGCTGTTTAGGCGGAAGCGAGAATAGACTCATAATCTAGATGATAATTCAATGAATTGATTTCTGTTGCTTAAGATAGGTGATAAAAGCATCTGTGGTTTCAGGCAAAGAAACTTTTACTTCCTGGCTTTTGGGAAAGAATTTAGGATCATAACCATCGCCCCCCGTCGTCATAAATTCATCAGCACAAACATAATATGTCCCATTGTCTTTAATGGCAACACGTTTCCCTTTCGGGCTTACGTATGTCATCTTCAAAACATTATTGTTCGCATCGCGCTGTGTTTCCAGATTGGATGTCTGAATCCAACCGTAGCGCTTATTGTGGAAGCCAAAATCAACAAGATCGTGAAGTTGACGTCCCGTGAGCTTGAAGACTTTCAATGGATTAGAGAAAGGAAGTGCTTCACCCACTTCTAGTACACTTACATCGCCCTTAGAAAAACCGCCACGGATACTTCCAAAATGGCTCATACCAATAATAACTTCTTTGTCCGACTTCTTTGCTATCTTGCGGAAGGCTTCAGCAAAAGAAGAGCAAACGAGTTTTCCCATACGACTCTCAACATACTTTACGGAACGATCGTGAGGCATATCTTCAGTAGCTACAGTCAATTTAGTACCAATAGGAACTCCCCCTTTTGTTTTTGTAGAGGCAAGCAGAGAATCTATCTGGCATTGCAGACGAAGAGGGACAGGACCTAACTGCGATCTATCTTTCAAAGCAACGCGTACAATTTCTGGTTCAACACTGAGCACTTTCATAGAAGTCGTATCAACTTGATACTTCATAACAGAAATATAATTGCCATGCCACCAACCTTGCACTACGGGATATCCGGCTTCATTGATGCGACCACAAACAGGTTCATGGCTATGGCCGGAAAGAATACTCTGATAAAGCGGCGACTTAATAGCATAAAGTTCGGCTTCATTCTTATCTGTCCATGCAGGTTTTCCATTCTTCATATAAGTACCGATGTGAACCAATAAACTGCGAATCTCTGCATCACGAACGGTTTTAAAAGCTGGCAAAGCCTCTATGCTATCAAGAACATGCGTATAGTTTCCTGAAAATATCATACCCACGATATTCTTAGCACGAATCTGTTCTTTTGCAGAAGATGCCAACAAACCAACAAAACCTGCTCGAAGAGTTTTGGTGGGCGACAACGGAATTTCTGCCGTAGTAAAAGGGGTTAAATAAGAAGGAACTTTACCATCTTGATCATAGACATTCCCACAAAGATATTCGATATCCCAACCTGCAGGACGCAAAGGGTCATTTTTCCATTTTTCGGCCAAGACTTTCTGGCCATCATCAAACTCATGGTTTCCCAAAGCTGAAATGCGGATACCCATATCATTAAAAAAGACTGGGAGAAGTACTCCGTGTGTAGCGTTGTAGAAATAACTACCACCAAAGTTGTCGCCAGCTGCCACTGTTAAATTATAGGGGTAAACTGACTTCAAAGAGTCTAGGCATTGCAACACCGAAGGAGCACCTGGAATTCCCTGAGATTTATTCTGAACAAAAGCGCCATGAAAATCATTCAGAGAAAAAATAGCAACTGTTATAGGCTTATTAGTCTGTGCTGTCAAGAATTGACTGAAGGCCAACGCACCAGCTAAAAAGATATTTCTGATATCCATAATTATATTTTGTTTGTTTAAGAACGGCTTATTTGCAATCCACGCTCTGAGATGCTCATCTCTATAAAGCGAGCATTTGGAGCAAGTGGGTGTTGAGATAATTCTTCACGAATCCGAAGTGCTGCTGTAGGATCTTTGGCTACAATATACATGAATCCTCCTCCTCCTGCACCAGGGAGTTTATATCCAAGACTATAATCGTCGATTCGCTTACAAAGTTCTTCGATGATTGTAGGATTAGTACCAGCATCTAGTGCTTTATTTTGCTCCCAAGTTTTACGAACCAACAGACCATAACGCTCAATATCGCCCATCTGCAAAGATTCGCTCAAACTAAGAGCGTGTTGTTTCATCTCGCTCAATAGTGATAAAGAATGAGTGTCATTGAGAAACATACCTCGAACTATCTCCGTAAGTATATTCTTGGCCGTACGCGTAACACCGGTATAATAAAGCAAATGACAAGCTTTATTCTCTGGAGCAGTAAATATCGTAGCAGGTAAATAACGAGCCACTGCATTTTGGAGGAAACCGGCTTGAGTCTGCAAAAGTTTAACTCCACCAAGTATACCACCATATTGATCTTGCCAGCCACCACCTGTCGTCAGCAACTGTTCAAGAATGAGAGTTCTATTGCCTATCTCATTTTTATCCCAGTTTAAACCGCAAAATTCAGACAATGTCCCTAAAACAGTAGCAGCCAAGATACTACTAGTCCCCAATCCGCTACCAGCAGGAATCGCAGAAAGCAAAGTCAGCTCTATACCACATCCGAAAGCTTCTAGATGTTGGCGAAGTGTAGGATATTCTTCTGTTCCGAACCCTGGAAGGAAACCGCACAGCGTCAATGCTGCCTTAGGAATAGAAAAAGGCGAGCCAACTTTATTATATTGTCGGAGTTCATCATAAGTTTCTATACGCTCCATTGCACCGAGGTCAATAGAACGACAGATGATGACAGGTTCTTTGCAAGGCTTTACATACACTTGCAAAGGCTGCTGCCCATTCATTTCTATAGCGATGTTCACCACATTTCCACCTTCCATTAAGCTATATGGAGGTGTGTCAGTCCAACCACCAGCTAAATCTATACGCGCACTACTTCTTCCCCAAACAATTTGGTCATCGCACGTAGTACGACTCGGCGCCACCTTGCAACGCAAAGCTTCTCCAGTTAAACCCTCGCGCAATAATCCGAAGGCCTGATTTGAAAAGAGCTCTGCCCCCTCCGTCTGTCCTAGATGGCGCAGAGTTTCTGAGCGGAACATAGCATCATGCATACGAACCATCAAGGGATCTTCCACAGACAAAAGAGAAGGTAATGGAAGTTGAGCATCGGCATACTTTTGTGCCATGTCTTTTAGATTCACTTGATAAAAGACACTCCGACGCCAATTATAAGCCATAGTTTGGCAGTTCTGTAACTGGATTTCGCGGCGCTGTTTAAAAAGTCTATACAAATTAGCATGCACAGAGAGTTCATCCGCAGAAAGTCGTGCAGAATGAAGGAAAAGTTCCGCCTCCCCCTCTCCAGTCAGAATAAAATGCAATAATTCCTCTAACTCTTCCAAAGACTCACTTACGGGGAAAAGTTGTGCAGATTGAATATCATCTTGAATCCCAAATTCGCGTAACGGCAAATGTCGGGCTGCAGCCCATTCCTTAAAAGGTTGTCCTAAATAAATAGTATCTTCATTGTCCAAAGCTCCACGAGAGGGATCATTATAACCATACACACGCAACGCGTATGCTTTTTCTCCGATAGGTACAACATCTATACATTGGCCATCTTTTAAGCTTATCTGCCAATTATTCAGAGGAACACCAGTTACAATATTGTGTCGAGATAAATCCCAACCAGCTGAGAGTTTTGAATTCTCAATCCAAATGTATTCGTTTTTCTTAGTCGGCCGATTCTCTAAAAGACAATTTTGTGTGAATACACTCGTTTGACGCTTCACTCCTTTCTGAATAATAAAGCGTTGGTCTTTCACCAAATTTTGTAGAGAAATGGTAGATGTCAACAATTCTGGAGCCGTTCCAAAATGATAAAATTCTCCTCCAGGAAGTGGCAGAATAGCCACATTCAAACTCTCTAATTCTGCATCAGGTTTCGAGGGATGTATTCCCAGGGCGCAACCAAACTCAGAATAAAGATCATAAGTATTGATATTTGCATCCTTACCTACACATTTTTTACGTAAAACCTCAACCGCTTTATCAGACAAAAGCCAAACACCAATATCCATCAAAGCAAAGTGGGTTTGCATGAGTTCCGCTTGCTTCTCCGTTGACGGCTTTTGAAGCATAAAATCTAAGGCTGTAGGATTTTCTCGATTCATCATGAAAACGCCATGATGACTAATCTGCTCAGGAGTAGCCCAAAGGCCATAACAAACGACATCTGCTTCGGGAATAGTTTGCAAAGGTTGGGTAGCTCGCAAAAAAACATCTCCGCTAGCTATGAGAGTATGAAGACTCTGAGGAGCTTTCTGCATAATCATCTCATAAAGCGGCAGTTGCATATCTAATAAACTCTGATCGACGCGCTGCCCACGTGCCCAACGAAACACAGGAATAGGAGTTAATACTTTCCCGCTAGGTGCATAGGCAGCCAAACGGCGACTCTGTCCTCCTGCATGAAGAAGAATTCTTTTCTCTTGTGAAAGCCACTTTGAAAAGTCTTGTATAGAATTTTCGGCAGTAAAGGCTTCTTGTAATAGCCAAACCGTACCTCCTCCTGATCCTAACTTTTGATTGACGGGATCAGAAGTACAGAAATATTCAGTCCTACTCAAACCTGTAATATCATGAAAACTTCCAACCACATTAGGCGGTAGAGATAGCAATTTCTTCATGCGTTTTTATTTTTTTGAAATGTAACAAAGCGATTAAAAAGATAATTCAAGACAGGATATATGCACATTCCCAATCCATAGGCCCAAGCTTCGGCTAAAAACCGGAGAAAAAGTCTGAACGCGAGCCATTGTAAAGCCCAACAGATGTGTGCCCCCATCCAAAAGATGAGTCCTTCTTTTCGCCAGTCGTTTTGATGAGATTGAAAAACCCACAGCCTATTCCAAATATAGCTATTGAGAAAACCCGCTTCGTAAGATATGAGATTTGCCCCATCTATGGAAAAATCTATTTTTCGCAGAAGATAGTACACAACTGCTGTTATTACAGTGTTTAATACACCGACAGCAGCATACTTAACGGCTTGTTTTGCTTCCTGCCTTATTTGCATTTATTCGCAAAGATACATATCTTTATTTAATGTACTAATGAGAAAATGTGCTAATGTGCCAATATCAGTGGTGAACTTCCTAAAAAAACACAAAAGAAAAACCAAAGGGTCTTCTTAATGTACCACAATAGAAGTTACGCCAAACGTTTTAGCACATCAGCACATTCGCCAAAGAGCAATTTTTTTAATCGTAGAATTCTTTCTTTGCTGCCGACATTGTATTGAGCATCAGCATAGCAATAGTCATCGGACCTACCCCACCAGGAACAGGAGTAATATAAGAGCATTTAGGAGCAACCTCGTCAAACTTCACATCGCCACACAAACGATAGCCGCGAGGACGTGTCTCATCAGCCACACGTGTAGTACCAACATCGATAACAACCGCGCCCTCATGCACCATGTCAGCAGTAACAAATTCAGGTTGACCAATAGCAGCAACAACAATATCTGCACGTTGACACTCTTCTTTTAATGTTACGCTGTGGCTGTGACAAACCGTCACCGTAGAGTCACCATACTGCTTCTGCATCATCAAGCTAGCCAAAGGCTTACCAACAATATTGCTCCGCCCAAGAATCACACATTTCTTCCCGCTTGTCTCAATATTGTAGCGACGCAGCAATTCGAGGATTCCACGCGGAGTAGCTGATACGAAACAAGGCAATCCGGCACCTAAACGTCCTACATTGATAGGATGGAAACCATCTACATCTTTACGATAGTCGATGGCTTCAATAACCTTTTGCTCAGAAATATGTTTAGGCAAAGGCAACTGAACAATAAAACCATCTACATCAGTATCAGCATTCAAGCGAGCCACACAGGCAAGAAGTTCCTCCTCTGTTACATCATCTTCATAGCGAATCAACGAAGACTTGAAGCCGCAAACCTCACAAGCTTTCACTTTGTTGTTCACATAGGTTTCACTTCCACCATCATGGCCTACAAGAACTGCGGCCAAATGAGGACGTTTCTGTCCTGTTGCCACCATTTTCTCAACTTCTGCTGCCAACTCTGCTTTGATGGCTGCAGCTGTAGCTTTCCCGTCTATTAACTGCATAAGTTTATTTTTAAGGATATATTCCAAACTGAAAAGAGCCTGCATACGATGAAATATGTACACAGACTCTTTGTTATTCTATTTATTAAAATCAGGCATTTCCATACCTTCGGGCATTTTCGGCATCTTTCCCTTAGGCATTCGTGCCATAAGATTTGCCATCTTATTACCCGTCATCATCTTCATCATCTTACGCGTCTGATCGAATTGCTTGATGAGGCGCCCCACTTCCTGCGTACTCGTACCGCTACCCTTTGCTATTCGATTGCGACGACTCGTGTTTAAGATCTCTGGACGGCGACGCTCCTCAGGTGTCATACTCTGAATGATTGCTTCAATTCCTTTAAACGCATTATCGTCAATCTCCACATCTTTCAAAGCTTTTCCAACACCAGGAATCATTGAAGCCAACTCCTTCAAATTACCCATCTTCTTAATTTGCTGAATCTGGGCTAAGAAGTCATTAAAATCAAACTGATTCTTCTGAATTTTACGCTGAAGCCGCTTAGCTTCTTCTTCATCATACTGCTGCTGAGCGCGCTCCACAAGAGTTACAACGTCGCCCATACCCAAAATACGGTCAGCCATACGCGCCGGATGGAAGAAGTCAAGAGCTTCCAGTTTCTCACCCGTACCTACAAATTTGATGGGCTTGTTCACTACCGTACGAATACTCAACGCTGCACCACCGCGGGTGTCGCCATCTAGCTTAGTCAGTACTACACCATCAAAATCGAGACGCTCATTGAATTCCTTTGCCGTATTAACAGCATCCTGACCTGTCATTGAGTCAACAACGAAGAGCGTTTCGTCGGGATTGATACCTTCCTTAATTGCAGCAATCTCGTTCATCATCTGCTCGTCAACAGCCAAACGACCTGCAGTATCGACGATCACTAAGTCATAGTTCTTTGCTTTGGCTTCGCGGATAGCTCGTTGAGCAATCGCAACAGGATCTTTGCAATCTGGCTCACTGTAAACAGGTACTTCTATTTGCTCACCAAGAACCTTCAATTGCTCAATTGCGGCAGGACGATAAACGTCGCAAGCCACGAGCAATGGTTTCTTGTTTTTCTTCGTTTTCATGAGCAAGGCTAGCTTACCACTCATTGTGGTTTTACCAGAACCTTGAAGACCCGACATGAGCACCACTGCGGGATGTCCTTCCACCTTAAAATCGGCAGTCTCACCGCCCATCAACTGTGCCAATTCGTCATGGACTATCTTAACAAGCAATTGTCCTGGTTTTACAGCTGTCAGAACGTTCTGTCCCAAAGCCTTCTGCTTCACATCATCAGTAAAGGACTTTGCCACTTTATAGTTCACATCGGCATCAATCAGTGCACGGCGCACGTCCTTCATAGTCTCGGCCACATTTATTTCTGTAATGCGACCCTCACCTTTCAATATTTTAAAAGACCGTTCTAGTCTTTCACTAAGATTTTCAAACATACATAGTTAAATTTGCGCGCAAAGATACGAAGATTCAATGATGTAAGCAAGAAACACCTTTCCCCTCCTAAAAATATGATATAGCTTCTTGCGCTAAATAACTATTTCTATCATCAGAATATAAAGCTTAATGAGGTTCTTCCAGTGAATAAAAAGGAGCCTTACGGGTATTTGCTATGCAGAGTTTCCATTTTAGACGTATTTTGCACATTTTATCATATTAGGTGCAAAATTTATGCACAAAAAATTTCAAGTTGTGCGTAAATAGTCTACCTTTGCCGCCGTTTCGAACAAGAAACAGGAAAATTAAACAAATTGCTCAATACTGTAATATGAGAAAATTAACACTAGCTACAGCCCTACTGCTGTGTGCTTCTGCTCATGCAGGCGGTTATCTTACCAACACTAATCAGAGCGTAGCTTTCTTACGCAATCCAGCTCGCGATGCAGCCATTGGCATTGATGGTGCCTACTTTAATCCTGCGGGTATCGGCTTTCTCTCCCGTGGTTGGCATCTTTCTCTGAATGTTGAAAGTGCTTATCAAACTCGCGAAATCACTAGTAACTTTGGTTCTGTAAACAATCGTAGTCTCTTTGCTTTGGGACAAGGCAACCCTGCTGATGGCGTGAAAACATTCAAGGGAAAAGCGCAAGCACCTGTATTCCCTACGCTCGATTTGGCAGCAGTTTATAATAAATGGTTCTTCTCCGCTCACTTTGGTATCACTGGCGGTGGTGGAAAATGTACCTATGATAAAGGACTTGGCTCATTCGAAAGCCAAGTGGCAATGCTCCCTGTCATTGTAAACACAGCTTCTAATGCCATTATTGGACAAAATGCAGCTGCAGGTTACTCTTACAACAGCTATGTTAGCGGTCGTCAATACTATATTGGTGGCCAGTTCAATGCAGGCTATAGAATCAACAATAAATTGAATCTCTCATTGGGTGTGCGTGCCGTTTATGCCACTACAAACTATTATGGTTATGTGCGCGACATGAAAGTGATTACTACAACAGGACAAGCTGTTGATCTTTCCACTCTACTCACACAATTCAATATGCCTACGCTTGCTAAGGGCGTTAGCAATTTAACCAAAGACCGCAATCTAAACTGCGATCAGTCCGGCTGGGGTGTAACACCTATTTTGGGTATCGATTGGAAGAGCGGCCGTTGGAACTTAGCTGCAAAGTGGGAATTTAAGACTCGTTTGCGCCTAAAAAATAAGAGTGGAGAAAACACTAGTGGCTTAGACGAATTTAACGATGGCAAGACTATTCCTGCCGACCTTCCGACCATTCTTGCAGGTGGTATTCAATACACAGCACTCAATGACAGCAGCTTGCGTTTTAATGTTGGTGCTCACCTGTATCGCGACAAAGCAGCAACACAGTATCAGCACCGCGAAAACAAACTTGGCGGCGATGGCTTTGAATTCCTTGGTGGTGTTGAATGGGACGTTAAGAAATGGGCTACAGTCAGTCTCGGTGCTCAGTACACTAATTATGGCTTGGGCAAAGGCGACTTCCTGAACAACATCTCTTTCGTCACAGACTCGTGGAGCCTTGGCTTTGGTGCTAAATTCCAGGTTCGAAAGAATATCGCCATCAACGTGGCTTACTTCAAGACCTTCTACCTTGGCTTCGATAAGCACATGAAGGACTACAACGATTTGAAGGGAAATCTTGGAGGACAACTTTCTGGGAAGTTCAAAGCTCTCGGCGATGCAGCTAGAGCAGGACAAGTTAGCTTAACTCCTACTGAACAAGCTGTGATGAGCAAGCTCCCAACAGCTTTAGCAACTTTCAATACAGCAGGTACGGATCGTTTCGACCGCACTAACGATGTATTTGGTGTAAGTTTGGATATCAACTTCTAATAAATATTATCTTGATTTTTTGAAATCCCGTAGGCCGTGAGGTTTGCGGGATTTTTATGGTTCAGCCCCGAATTGCCAATAGCTTTATTACGTTTGAAAATACAATAAGGATGTGAACTGGCGGCCTTATTGCATTGGCTGACGCAATAAGAGTAATTGAGAGAACGATACGAGAATCTAGAAATCAGAAAAAGATTCTCTTCGCCTCGCTTTATTTTTTCGTTGTCACGTTGCCACGTTGTCACAAGCAAAGCATAACGGTCTGAAATAGATTATATTATAGGCGTGACAACTGTGTGACAACAAAATTAAGAGCTAAAGTTGTTGTCACGCGTATAAGTATCTAATTATCAACACATTTTTAAGATCTGTGACAACGTGACAACAAAAATACAAGTTTCTTTATGGCAGGAGAACAGAGACTCCTCTCATTTTTATACCTACCTTTCCTCCTCATCCATACGTAATATTTTGCAATTGAAAAGTATAGTCCCTATCGCAACGGCGAATTTACTAATTAGCCGTTGCCCCTGTCTCTTCTGCCTCTTGATGCTGCAATACGATGGGGTGTATTAATTCGAGAAGTCTCACCTCGGCATTCTTCATACGAGGCACTTCGCGAATTGTTTTTCCCATGTTACAAGCCTGGAGAGCTCTACTAAATAAGCCATGACTAACGGCCAAGATTCGTTTTCCGTCATAGTCATGAAGCAACATATTTATAAAGGTTGCAGCACGCTCAAAAATATGTTCCACAGTTTCCACTGATGGAGGGAAATCATAAGTATCTATATCCGTAATTTTCTTTCCTGTCACCTCTCCCCAATCTCTTTCGCGCAGAATCGGCGTTTTTATCATCGGTAGCTGCAATACTTCATTTAGCAGTTCTGCAGTTTGTACTGTACGGTGTAAATCGCTCACAAACATCACATCGAAATACTGTCCTCTCAGCTCTTCTCCCAAAACGCGAACTTGCTCTTTCCCCTGCTCTGAAAGGTTACCAGGCATCAATCCTTGCAACACTCCTTCAGCATTTTCTATTGTTTCGCCATGACGCACTAAATATAATTGTACCATTTCTCGATTCTTTAATTCTTTATGCGCGACAAAGGTACGCAATTATTCAGCGAAAGAAAATACACCAATGCACCATACTTCCTTTTTCATACGCTATATCCAAAGAGAATCAGACAAAAGCGAACGAAGAGAGCAAAATATCTCAAGGAATGCGTAAATTTGCGAAAAATCAAAAAAAACAAATATTTATGACAAACTCAGTGAAAAATTTAGTGCTACGAGCCTTTTGCCTGTTGGTCTTGGGAGTTATCCTACTTGTCTACTCTAACAGTATAGCTGGTGCTATCGTTCAAGCTATTGGAGCCTTACTCATCGTTCCTGGACTATTCTCTATCGGCAGCCTTTTCCGTGAAAAGAAATCGCAAGGCGAAGTGGCTCTTTCTCTCATTCAAGGAAGTGCTACCATCATTTTAGGAACAATACTCCTTATTTGGCCCTCTATGTTTATCAGTGCTCTTATGTACACTTTAGCAGGCCTTTTGATCCTGGCTGGCACAGCACAGTTCACTTCACGCTGGCAAATGCAAAAACAGGGCATTGAGCTCGACAAACTTTCCTACTTTGTCCCCGTACTCACTCTGTTAGCGGGCATTGTTGTCATAGCTTTCCCTCTAGAGACTGCAAGTATTCCCTTCTGTATCATTGGTGCAGCTTTCTGCCTCTATTCTATCTTGGAATTTGTTTCTGCTTGGCAAATCAGAAAATTCCAGAAAACACATACACACTCAACTATAATTGTTGACGAAGCTGAAGAAACGAAACCTGGAATAGAAGATCAATCAGAAGCATAACCAACTCTCCTTACGCTCATTTCATATTCTAAAAGATGAACGACTCTCAAAAATATCGCTCCAACCTCCTCACTATTATTCTCATTTCCGCCCTGACGCTGATCCCATTTATCGGTTTGACGGACTTCAATACCAAGGGGGAACCTCGCGAAGCCATTGTAGCCGTTACAATGATCGACACTCATAATTGGATTCTGCCGCAGAATAATGGTGATGAGTTTGCCTACAAACCTCCCATGTTCCATTGGCTCGTGGCCACTACCTCAGTTGTTATTGGTAGCGTCAATGAGTTTAGCGCCCGTTTTCCCTCTGCCTTGGCTGGAGTTGTTTTAGCCGTCATGACATTCTGTTTCTTCGCTCGGCGCAAAAACCAGCAAACAGCTCTTCTCACTTCGGTCATTATGCTCACGACATTTGAAGTTCATCGAGCTGCCACAAACTGCCGAGTAGATATGGTACTCACACTCTTTATTGTGCTAGCCCTCTATCAACTCTTCCGATGGACGGAGCGCGATTTACGCGGTATTCCTATTTGGGCTATTCTCTGGATGAGTTGCGGAATGCTGACAAAAGGCCCTGTAGCAATCATCCTACCATGCTTGGTAAGCTGCGTTTATCTCTGGATACAAGGCCGTAGCTTTTGGTTTGTCACTTGGCGGCTTGCCCTCATTGCAATGAGTGCATTGATTCTCCCGTGCCTTTGGTACTATGCTGCATGGCTACAAGGAGGTGATAAATTCTTGTATCTGATTTACGAAGAAAACGTTTTACGCTTCCTCGGTAAGATGCCTTACAGTTCGCATGAGAATGGAGCGTGGTATTATCCCGTCGTACTATTAAGCAGTGCAGTTCCTTATACGCTCATCTGCCTCCTGGCGCTCTTTACCATCCAACGCGAACAATGGCGAAAGCTCCAAGTCTTGAAAAGTGCTTGGTGGAAAGGATTATGGGAGCATATCCGCAAAATGGACAGCGTGGAACTCTTCTCCCTGTTAGCCATTATTCTCATCATCGGCTTCTATACCATTCCCAAAAGCAAACGAGGTGTCTACATCCTCCCCGTATATCCTTTCGTGGCATACTTTGTGGCACGACTAATCGAGTACCTTTCAGCCGTGCGCCCTCGTATTGTTATTTTTTTCGGTTGGGTGTTAGC
>NZ_CAUTBW010000031.1:0-30396 GCF_963536905.1 uncultured Alloprevotella sp.
TCGTCAACTTATTAGGGGCAATTGCTGCCTATTGCCTGTTTCCAAAGAAGCCGTGTATCAATGTACAAGGGACTATTGATACACGGCTCGCATTGTTCTGAATTCGTCGAACTCACGTTAATTAGAAGAACTCTTATAAAGAATTACTTTTTCCAATCTTTATATGGATAGATACGCAGCGAAGAATTGTAATACTTGCGATCACCAGTAACTTCTTCTCCCAAAAAACTGGGGTGTTCAAAGGATTCGGTTTCGCTTTTTAGTTCCACTTCTGCCACAACCAATCCATCGTTATCGCCATGAAACTCATCGACTTCAAAGACATGATTGCCGACTGGAACTAGCCAGCGCGTTTTATCTACTATCCCTGGCTCACAGAGCATCATCAGCGAGAACGCTTCATCCTTTGTAATTTCCTTTTCAAATTCGTAGCGCGACAATCCATTATTCCGACTTGGTCCTTTAATCGTCAGAAATCCCTGTTCATTGCGCAAACGCACACGCACGGTACGGCCCTTCCCCGAACAGATATATCCCTGAATGATTCGAGAATGGCTCGTGGCCAACGATTTGTAGTCGCCGGCCACGAGGAATTTACGTTCAATCTCAAGCGGCATACGTCAATTTGCTAAGAAAGAGAATAAAGCAAGAGACAACACCACTATAACAATCAGGCCAATAAAGATACCATTAACAATACGGCGAGCTTGCCGTTCTTGCTTCGCATCGCGAACCTGCCTCTTTAGTTTCTTTTTTTCGCTCATAGTATAAAGGATAATAGTTAGTATTTGTTAGATATATTTCAGTCTTTATTTTCCGTGCCTGCGTATTCCATGAGATAAGCCTTGATAAAGCCATCCAGCTTACCATCCATTACGCCCTGCACATCACTGGTTTGGAATCCAGTACGATGGTCTTTCACGCGGCGATCATCGAACACATAGCTTCGAATCTGGCTACCCCATTCGATTTTCTTTTTGCCAGCCTCAATAGCTGCCTGCGCCTCTCTTCTTTTCTGAAGGGCACGGTCGTAGAGTTGGGAGCGAAGGAGTCGCATAGCGTTCTCTCTGTTCTCCAGCTGCTTTCGACTCTCCGTATTCTCAATGAGAATTTCCTCCATCTCGCCTGTATCAGGGTCGGTGTATTGGTAGCGCAAGCGCACACCAGTTTCCACCTTGTTGACGTTCTGTCCACCAGCACCACCGCTTCGGAAGAGGTCCCAACTGATTTTGCTAGGATCAACTTCAACTTCTATATTGTCATCGACTAACGGTGTAACGAAGACGCTGGCAAAGCTGGTCATACGTTTTCCCTGTGCATTGTAGGGCGAAACACGCACCAAGCGGTGCACACCATTTTCGCTCTTCAAGTATCCATAGGCATAGTCGCCCTCCATTTCGATGGTGCAAGTCTTGATACCTGCTTCGTCACCTTCTTGAAGGTTGGAAATACGCACCTTATAGCCATTGGCTTCCGCATAGCGCAAATACATACGCATCAGCATACTGGCCCAATCCTGCGCCTCTGTGCCTCCTGCTCCAGAATTGATTTTCAGAACGCAGTCCATACTGTCCTCTTCCTCACGAAGCATATTCTTGAGTTCGAGCGCCTCGATTGATTCTATCGTTTTAGCATAGGTAGCGTCCACTTCTTCCTCCGTGACCAACTCCTCCTTGTAGTAATCGAACGCCAAGGTCAGTTCATCGATCATTGTTTTCACTTCTTTGTAGCCCGTCACCCACTTTTCGATACCTTTAACCTTTTTCATCTGTTCTTCTGCGCGTTTAGCATCGCTCCAGAAGTCAGGGTCTTGGGTACGAATTTTCTCTTCCGCCAGCTGCATTTCTTTAGCGGGAATGTCGAGGTAACGGTGGAGAGCTTCCACACGATCTTGAGTTTCTTTGAGTTGTTCTGAAGTAATCATTATTCAGTTATAAGTCGGACAAGATTCTTATTTTCTTTCGTTTATCAACTGCAAAGTTAATAAATAAATGCCATTAGTGGGCGTATTGCAATTCGGCCTTACGATAGATCTCTTCGATCTTTTCCGCATAGCGTTGGTAAACCACATTACGTTTCACCTTGAGCGTATTTGTAAGTTCGCCGCCCTCCACGGTGAAAGGTTCGGGCATCAGTACGAAATGTTTGATTTGCTCATAATGCGCTAAATCTTGTTGCAACGTGTCGATACGATCAGCAATAAATTTCATCACTTTCGCATTCTGACACAATTCTGCCCTCGAGTTGTAGATAAGTCCTTCCTTGATGGCAAATTCCTCCAACAGTTTGTAATTAGGAACAATCAGAGCACTCACAAATTTACGTTTATCGGCCACGATGACACATTGTTCAATATATCGATCTATTGCCATTTTGGATTCTATCATCTGCGGTGCAATGTATTTTCCATTACTTGTTTTGAAGAGGTCCTTTATGCGCTCTTTCAGATAGAGCTCACCATCTTTCATATAACCTGCATCGCCGGTGTGAAACCAGCCATCTTCGTCAATAGCAGCTCGGGTTGTATTATCTTTACGATAATAGCCCGGGGTGATAGTTCGGCCGCGCAGAAGAATTTCGTCGTTCTCTCCAAACTTAATTTCAAGTCCCTTTATGGGTTGTCCCACAGACCCGATTGTCATACGTTCACCCTTATGGTCGTTGCTCACTGTAGCTGTCGACTCTGTTAGGCCGTAGCCCACCAGCATATAGATACCTACGGCATGTGCAAACTTCTCCACCTCTGGACTAACGGCAGCTCCCGCTGTGGGGAAGAAATTAGAATTTTCGAGTCCAAGCGTTTTTCGAACGAGTTTATAAATCGTACGGTCATAGAGTTTATACTTCAAGGAAAGTCCTAATGGTGCCGTTTTCCCTTTTGAAGCATAGTCAGCCCAATACTTCATACCTGTATCTAAAGCATTCTGCATCAACTTACGTTCGACCAAAGAAGCTTTTGCAATTTTTTCTTGAACAGCTTGATACACCTTTTCCCAGAAGCGTGGAACTGCCGCCATACAAGTGGGGTGAACTTCCTGCATCGACTGCTGTACATCCGTCGGTCGGAGATTGATAGCCAACTGTGCTCCTTCACTCAGACACAAGTAGGACCATGCACGTTCAAAAACGTGAGTAAAAGGCAAGAAGTTGAGCACAACATCCTTATCGCTAAGAGGCAGATTCTCATCATTGCGAATAGCAGCCTCATCGTACATAGCATAGGTCAGGATAACACCTTTGGAATTGCCCGTTGTACCGCTGGTATAGAGAATATCGGCCATGTCGTCGAACGATGCCTCGCTCTTGCGTTGCTCAATTTCTTTGTCGTAGTTGCCCACTTCTCCCAACTGGAGAAATTCGTCAAAATAGATGGAAAAGCCATCTGATTCGCGGCGGCGCACATGACGATCGAAGATGATAATACGTTGAATGTTGTTGCACTGATGAATCACATCGGCAGCAGTGTCGTACTGCTGTTGTTCTCCCACAAAAAGATAACGCACTTCTGCATCGTTCATCATATAGATGACTTGCGCACCACTGGAGGTGGCATAGAACGGAATGGAAACAGCACGGATACCATAACCGCCGAAAGCCACAAATAAGCTCTCGGGCTTATTCTGCGAGAAGATAGCGATGCGCTCTTGGCGCTCCACTCCGAGAGCCAACAGCGAACGACTAACGGCCGTCACTTTTGCCGAAAATTGATTCCAAGAGATCGGCAGCCAACGGTTCTGCTCATAACAGCGATAGGTCATAGCCGTACGATCGCCATACTTCTTTGCTTGCTCAGGAATGAGGACTGAGAGGTGATGTCTATTCAGCATAACGCTTATATTTATTATATGCGAAGTTACATATTTTTTATAAAAAGAGTGGAAGGAGTAAAGAAAAAGCATCCATCGAGGCTTTAAAAGTGAATTTCAGTTTCATTACAATCCTCTTCATCCATCCAAAAATACTGTCATTTTTCTTTACAGAGAGAATTCACAAATATACAGATGATAGAGCACAGAAAGTAAGGACAAAAAAGGCGGATTATTGTAGTCAAAAATATCCTTATAGCGTCAGCCTGCGCAATAAGGAAGTCAGCTGACACAATAAGGATGTCAGCGAATATCCTTATTGTATTTTTATATCCTACTACTTCGCTGAAAAACAAATAATTACAGACTATCAAAACAACAAAAAAGAACCGCCACTAAAAGTGCTATGGCAAGAAGCAGAAATGTATTGAGAAAGGGAAAAACAAAACGCGACAGCCCTCAGAGGGCTATCGCGCTTGAACGAAATATTTTGCAGTGGGGACTGAATAGTCTGAATAGTGAGTTATCACTCCTTGACGTAGGCTCGGATAATCATAATATCATCTAAAGGGCGATTGTTTTCAGGATTGGTAGGAACGGCCTGAATGTCCTCAATCACGGGCAAGCCACTAAAGATTTCTCCGAAGACGGTGTACTGACCGTCGAGATGAGGGGTACCTCCCGTGAAATAATAGAGGTCGCGGACGGAATCGGGCAAAGCCACACTATCGCCAACGGCTTGTTGCACGCGTTGCCAACGCTTCATAAGATTTTCAGGTGTAAAGGTTGTGCCCCAAACAATATAGAATTGGCTACCAGCACTCCTGCGTTCGGGATTGACATCATCACCTTCGCGCGCCATGGCCAGCGCACCGCGCACATGATAGTGGAGCGGACGCTTGGGGTGCCCAGCATCGCCAACAGGAAAGATTTCAGCGGGCAGCGTATAGCCAGGACCTCCCTCTCCTATTTCTTGCGTGGCTGTGGCCTCATTGCGGGTTTGCGGGTCGCCACCTTGCACCATAAAATTGGCAATGACACGATGGAATTTCGTACCATTATAATAGCCATCATTCACGAGCTTCAAGAAATTATCGCGATGAAGGGGTGTGTCATTGAAGAGCACTACCGTGAATGGGCCAGCTGTAGTTTCGAAGCGCACCTTTACGCGCTTGTCGTTCGCAAAGGAGAAAAGCGGCAAAAGGAGCAAGAAGAAGAGAATGCGTTGCATAAGGCGTGCGGAATGGTTAGGAAACTGTGTTATTTGGCAGCAGCAGGTTGGAGCCCAGGGTTCACCTTTCGCCTCTCTGGAGTTTCTCCGCTGAGTTCAGCAGGCGTTGCTTTTACATCGTTCTTACGAGAATAACGGCTCACACTGAGCAGCACACCGATATAGAAGCTATTGATGAGCGTGGAAGTACCACCACGACTAATCATCGGCAGCGGCTGACCCGTTACAGGGAATAATCCAACAGCTACCAGCATATTGAGGACGGCTTGGCAAACCAAGAGCAGGGCAATCCCCATGGCCAGAAAGGCAGGAAAATTGCTCTCGCATCTCTTGGCTATGCGCCCCGCTCTATAGAGCAGAACTACATAGAGAAACACCACCAAGAGTCCGCCCCATAGGCCTGTTTCCTCAATGATAATGGCATAGATAAAATCAGAATAAGCCTGACTGAGGAAATCTCTCTCTACACTATTGCCAGGCATCTTGCCCACAAAATTAGAAGACGCGATAGCGATATTGGCATGGGCCACCTGAGCGTTCTTATCGATGTCGTAATCCTCAGGAAGAATTTCTCTGTCGTTATTATTGAGTTTTGTTTCAATGCGCGACTTGGCCGTTTTCATACGTCCTGTACCCGGCAATTTATAGAAGGCACTATCTGAAGGAACAACAGCCACAATTGCCACGACAAGGGCTATCAATATGGCCCAAAAGCCCAGAAATTTTCCTATCTGGTTCCAAGGTACGCGTCCAATGATCATCATAAGCAATACAACCCCCAGCAGCAATGCGCCAGTTGAGATATTGTCAAAAGCTATCAGGAAAACCACGGGAACAGCTAATCCAACAATGAGTTTAAAAGCATTTTTGTGTGCTCCATTCTCACGCTGCGTCTGTGCCAATATCAAAGCTACCGACATGATAACCGCTCCCTTTGCCAACTCCGAAGGCTGAAACTGGAAGATGCCTAAATCAATCCAACGTTGAGCTCCATTCGTGGTGGCACCAATGACCCCCACGAGTAAGAGAGAAAAGACGCTCACCGGATATAAGAAAATGGGGAATGCGCGAAAGAAACGGCAGGGTATGGAATGGAAGAAAATGACCACCATAGTCCCCACAGCGAGAAACATAGCCTGACTGGTGAGCGGAACCCAAAAGCTGCCGTTTTTGTATGCTAACGAGCTACCCGCACTATATACTTCCACCAAAGAGATGACGCAGAGGAAGAAATATATAATCCAAATGACGGGATCGCCCTTAAAGAGATTCTTGATTTTATTCACGATCTGTAATGACTAAAGGTTGAACTTTGTTAGGCCAACTCTCTTACGCGCGCCTTGAACTGCTCACCGCGATCTTCCATATTATGGAAGAGATCGAAACTTGCGCAGCAGGGTGAGAGCAATACCGTATCGCCCTTTTGAGCCAAACGGGCGCAAGCTTTCACACAATCGGCCATAGAGTGGGTATCTTCCACAGGCAAACCGAAGCTATCAAAGAAATCATGGAGCTTCTTATTGTCGGCACCGAGATAGACAAGGGCTCTACATTTTGTTTTGACCAATTCGGCAATTTCATGATAGTCGTTGCCCTTATCCTTCCCCCCGAGAATGAGCACAGTAGGCGTTCGCATGGCAGCAAGTGCCCAGTAGCAAGCATCCACGTTGGTGGCTTTAGAATCATTTATATAATGTACGCCGGCAACATCGCAAACTTTCTCCAAACGATGTTCCACACCAGGAAAATCGCTCAGACCTTCGCGTACCACCTCAGGAGCTACGCCTGCCGAAAGAGCAGCGAGCGCTCCAGCCATTGAATTGCGGAGGTTGTGCAAACCTGGCAGAGAAAGTTCGTCGGCATCCATCTCAAAAGAAACAGGCTGTGAGATTTTTAATAGGTTATTTTCCTCATAAGCCACCGCCCCTTCTTTCGGTGTATCGCTAAACTCAAGCATACGCGCTGGTGAGTTGTATTTATGCAGTTCGTTGGGAACCCATTCGTCCTGCGCCCAATAGATGAAAGTATCTTCCGGTCGCTGATTCTGCAAGATTCGCATCTTGGCATTGACATAGTTTTGCATCTTAAAGTCGTAGCGATCGAGATGATCGGGCGTAATATTCAGAAGAACAGCAATATCTGCGCGGAAATCGTACATATTGTCCAACTGGAAAGAGCTAAGTTCGATGACATACCATTCGTGCTCTCCCTCGGCCACTTGCAGCGCAAAGCTCTTACCAATGTTGCCCGCCAAGCCTACATTGTAGCCCGCCTTCTGCAGGATGTGGTAGATGAGAGACGTGGTAGTGGTCTTTCCATTTGAGCCCGTGATGCAAATGGTCTTTGCATTGGTATAGCGCCCTGCAAATTCAATTTCGGAAATAACAGGAATACCGACAGCCTTTACTTTCTGAATCATTGGTGCTGTATCAGGAATACCAGGGCTCTTCACCACTTCATCGGCGTTCAGTATCAACGCTTCGGAATGATGCCCTTCTTCCCAAGGCAGGCCATAGCTGTCGAGAAGTCTTTTGTAACTATCCTTTATCGCTCCCATATCGGAAACAAAAACGTCGTATCCTTTCTTTTGGGCCAATACGGCAGCGCCCACGCCACTTTCGGCGGCTCCCAACACAACTAAACGCATCTTCGTAAACACTTTATACTTGTTGCAGTTTTTATCGAATTTTCAAGGTAATAATAGTAGCAGTGGCCAAAAGGATTGTTGTAATCCAGAAGCGCACCGTAATTTTGCTCTCATGCCAAGCTCCGCGTGGCCAGTTTTTGAATACATAGGAACATTTCGGATCGAGCTGTGAGGGCAACACACGGAAATTATCGTGAATAGGTGTGCGCTTAAAGATGCGCTGAACAAGCCCTTTTCGTTTTCCTAACTTGAAATACTCCACTTGCAAAATGACGCTCAAACTTTCTACAAAGAAAATGAAACACAGAATGGGGAGCAGCAATTCCTTGTGGATGATAATGGCCATCACACCAATAACACCGCCAATGGCAAGCGAACCAGTGTCGCCCATAAAGACTTGAGCGGGATAGGCATTGTACCAAAGGAAACCGATAAGGGCTCCAACCATGGCACAAATAAACACCACCAATTCCTCAGAACCAGGAATGAACATGATATTTAAGTAGCCGGCCAACTGAATATGACTGGATACATACGCCAATATACCCAATGCTATGCAGATAATGGCTGAGTTTCCAGCAGCCATACCGTCCATACCATCGTTGAGGTTGGCCCCGTTGGAAACGGCCGTTATCACAAAAATAGTAACGATAACGAAAAGAATCCAACCTGCAGCTTGCTTGTGTTCTCCCAAGAAGGAAGTAACCTGCGCATAGTCAAAGTTGTTACCTTTGACAAACGGAATCGTAGTTTGCGTAGATTTTACGGGCCGACTCTTATGGGTTACAACTGTTACATTGTTGACAGTGCGCGTCTCTACATTTTCACGAATCACAGCATCCGGACTAAAATAGAGTGTAAGACCAATGGCGAGACCTATCAACACTTGCCCCACTATCTTGTAGCGACCAGACAGACCTTCCTTGTTTTTCTTAAAAATCTTGATATAATCGTCCAAAAAACCCAAGAGGCCGAACCATACGAGGGACACGAGCATCATTATCATATAGATATTGCGCAAACGCCCTAAGAGCAAGGCGGGCACAAGCGTTGCAACGATAATGATGATACCTCCCATAGAGGGCACATTGAGCTTCTGCACTCCGAAGGGGTCGATACTGGCGTCGCGCTGCGTCTCACTGATATTGTGGCGCTTCATCCAGCGGATGAAGTACTCTCCGAACCAGGCTGAGATAACTAAAGCCAACATCAAGGCTAACAGGGAGCGGAAAGAGATATAGCTCCACATGGCTGAACCTGGGACACCATAATTCTCTAAAAAGCGAAAGAGATAGTACAACATAATGATTCTATTCTTTTTGTGGTTTTTTCATAGATTTATTCTAGACCAAAAGCGGCACGAATCTCTTCGTGGTCATCGAAATGATGCTTCACGCCCTTGATTTCTTGATAGGGTTCGTGACCTTTTCCTGCCACGAGGATAACATCACCTGGTTGAGCCATCATCGCTGCCGTACGAATAGCTTCGCGGCGGTCTACGATAGAGATTACTTTCTTCTTCTGGTCCGCATCGAGGCCAGCGAGCATGTCGTTGATAATATCTTGCGGATCTTCAAAACGAGGATTGTCGCTGGTGATGATAACTCTGTCGCTTCGGTTGGCTGCTTCTTGCGCCATCAAGGGGCGTTTGCCTTTATCGCGATTACCGCCAGCTCCACACACAGTGATAACGCTGGCTTTACCCTTCACTATTTCGTTGATAGTAGTAAGCACATTGATAAGTGCATCGGGCGTATGAGCATAGTCGACAATTGCACTCACCCCATCCTTTGAGCGAATGGCTTCGAAGCGGCCATTGACGGGATGAAGAGTGGACATCACGCGCAACACCTCCTGTGGCTCTTTGCCCAGCATAATGGCAGCACCATAAACAGCGAGCAGATTGCTCACGTTGAAACGACCGATGAAGCGCACGCTTACTTCGCGACCATCAATGTCGAGAAGCATTCCCTCGAGAGATTCTTCGAGAATACGCCCCTTGAAGTCTGCAACAGTGCGAGTGGAATAAGTTTTAATGGTTGCTTTCGTATTTTGAACCATGACCATACCATTGCGGTCGTCAGCATTGGTTATGGCAAAAGCATCTTTATCAAGCCCATCGAAGAACATTTTCTTAGCATTGCGATAGTTCTCGAAGGTTTTATGATAATCCAAGTGATCACGCGTAAGATTGGTGAAGAGAGCACCTACAAAGTGAAGTCCACCGATACGCTTCTGCTGAATAGCGTGAGAAGAGCACTCCATGAAAGCATATTCACATCCAGCCTCAACCATACGCGCCAAAAGTTCGTTGAGTGTAATGGGATCAGGCGTGGTATGGTCGGCAGGTACCGCTTGGTCGTCAATATAGTTGCACACCGTAGAACAAAGTCCCACCTTGTGCCCGAAGGCGCGATACATATTATAGAGAACCGTGGCGATAGTAGTTTTTCCGTTTGTTCCCGTTACGCCAACAAGTTGCAACTTGCGACTGGGATCGCCGAAGAACTCTGTAGCCACTTTTCCGACGGCATCTTCTGTGTCAGCAATGCGAACGTAAGTCACGCCCTCCAACAGTTCAGCGGACAACTCATTGCTTTGCAATACGGCAATAGCTCCCAATTCGAGAGCCTTAGATATAAAGGCGTGACCATCGGTCTGCGTTCCTTTCACAGCAATGAAGAGGTCTCCTTTCTTCACTTTGCGAGAGTCCATCTGTACGCCAGTAATCTCTATGTCCATATTCCCCTTCGTTTCAAGAGGCTGAACTTTTACTAAAACGTCGGTAAGTTTCATATCTTTTTATTTTTTCTTTTTGTCGGTTGTTTTCTTGTCTTTCGAAGAGGACTGTGTCGAGTTTTTCGACTTAGTGGTCGTTTCCTTCGATTGAGTTGTTTTCGCTTTCGGCTTTGTAGTCTGCTCCTTTGTTTTTGCCGTATTTCCTTTGGGCTTCAACGCTGGTTCCTTAGGTTTATCTTTCTTGTTCTTATCCTTGGAAGATCTGTCGGGCTGATTCTTTTCTTTAGGCTTAGCAATCGCCTCTTTCTGATTTTTCTTATTGCTTTGTTCTTTCTTGGGAGCTGACGGTGCAGGCTTCTCTGTCGTTGTAACCGTTTTCTTCACAGAAGACGTAGTGGAAGGCGTTTGTTCCGCTTGAGTAGAGCGTTGTACACTATCTTGCCCACTTTGTTCTTTTTGAGCACGTTGCTCTTCTATCTTACGAATACTATCGGTCTGTTCCACATTCGCTTTCCCATCTCCCAACGTCAGGGAGATAGTTTCGCCCTTCTTAAAAATATAACCTGGAAGCAGACTTTGACTGGTTACACGCCCCACTCCGACAACTCGCACTTTCAATCCCATTTGCTCTAAACGGAAGAGAGCATCGCGCAAACCATAGCCGCGCAAATCTGGAACTGTATTAGAAGCTGTCACGGTGCGATCAAGCGCAACACCATCATGCTGCGTATTTGAAGAACCCCATACGACGCTCTCGTTTTCTTTCGCTAAACTATTGTTCACCTTAACATTTAGCTCATCTAATACGTGTTGAGCTGCAACAATATCTCCAGAACATACAACAGGAGAAGCAATGTTATTAGTATCACGTGCTGTTCGGTAATCGGACTTACGGTCGAGCGCCATTATGCTTTCGGCCACTCGCTTAAAGACGGGGCAACAGTCGATAGCTCCACCAGCAGCTCCATCCTTGTTCACACAAACAATCATAGAGTACTTCGGATTCTCAAAGGGGAAGAAACCAGCAAAAGATACGAGATAGGCCGTTGTTCGGCCGTTGGAAGTCCACACCTGTGCTGTACCCGTTTTTCCTGCTATAGAAACAAGCTTCGATGCAGCTTTCTTACCCACTCCGAGTGTCACGACTTCGCGCAAACAGGTTTGTACGTCACGCACTGCCTCTTCTTTAGCCATGTGTTCTCGCTGTACGATAGGTTCAAAAGTTTGTACAGGTTCCCCGTTGTTTAGAATGGCTTTGACAAAACGCGGTCTCATCATCTTACCATTATTGGCAATACCATTATAGAATGCCAACGTGGAGATAGGTGGAATCTGCGTTACATAACCTATACTCATCCAAGGGAGGTCAGTCTTCGCCCAATATTCTCCTTTTTGTCTCGGCCCAATGATGCGCGGCTTGGCATAGCCTGGAATAGGCAAATGCAGGTCATCGCCCACACCCGTATTCATAATACCATCGACAAACTTCTCAGGCTGATTGCGATAGAACTTATCAATAAAATAACTCACACCAACATTGGAGGAGTATTGGATACACTGACGCGCCACCATACTGCCATATCCGCCAGAGCGCCAGTTGTGGTCTTTCATCTTACGTCCATACATATCAACAACGCCTCCCCCCACATAAACGGGGTCATTGAGATGGAGATAGCCATCATTAAATGCCACGAGGAACGACATAGGCTTAAACACAGAGCCTGGTTCCATGAGGTTACTAACGGCTTTGTTCTGTATCTCCATAAATGAACCATCACCAAGTTGCGTTAGACTACTAATGGCTTTCACATCGCCCGTGGCCACTTCCATTAAGATACAAACGCCAAAATGCACTTTGCCGTTATTCTGTGCTTTGATATGTTTGAGCTGGTCGCGAAGAGCTGTTTCGCAAATGTCCTGCATCTGCACATTGAGCGTGGTTTGCACGTCATAACCGTTTTGAGCTGGCTGATCCACAATACTCAAATAGTGATCGAGCACCTTTTGTCGATGATAACGCCCTGGAACTCCGCGCAATGTCTTGTCGAAATAAAGTTCCAAACCACTGCGGGCCGAATCTTTCCCCTTATAGAGGTCGCCCACTGTGCGAATTGCAAGATTCCCATAAGGATTCTTACGCGTCTCAAATTTTTCTACATGGAAACCGCCGTAATAATCGGGTTTACAGAACACGGGCAACTGCTTCACACGGCGATATTCAATGTAAGAAACACGACGCTTCAACACCGGCCAATTCATGCGCTGTTTTTCTCGCCCCTCCGCCAGATGTTTTTTCATTTCGGCAGGCTCTACATCGGGGAATATTTTGTGTAAGCCCTGACAAATCTCGTCTATATGATTCTGAAGCAATGTATCTCTACGAAACTGGTCTTTGATGCGGCGCACCGAATCTTTTTCAGACGACATAAAGTCGAAATACATCTTATATTCTGGAATTGAAGCCGCCAGGAGTTCTCCATCATCGGAAAGGATATCGCCACGCGTTGGGCGTAGCACCTTATTCTCCTTTCTAAAGCGTTCGGCCACAGCCATCCAGTAGGGCTTCTTAACGGTCATGATATAAGTGGCCTTCCCTATGATGAGAATGCCTATCAACGTCATCACAACGGCTATCGCTGAATAACGCGGAATCACTTTATCTTTTGGAAAATTCATTGTGCGGTATCCTCTTCTGTTACGGGCAAGGAATAGATGGGATCTGTTGACACTTTTAGAGCAGTGTCGGAGAGATGCTCTTCAACAACGCTTGGACGTGTCAATTCTTTGAGCTGACTGGAGATTGTCAGAGCCTTATAGCGGCGGTCGAGCAAGGTATCTTCCAGTTTGGTAGATTCTATCATCTCTTTTTGGCAGGCATAACGATTGCTGATATAAAAGATACACATCACTACTACCAGCACGATAAACCAAAACTGACGGCGAAACCAACCACTGGCTAAAATATCACCACCCAGCACTGTGCGCAACGACACATTGGTATGCTCATCATCTTTATCAGAAGTGAGAGTCCGCAAAACCTTGCGTGCTTCTGCATCTGCGGCACGATCTTCCTGCTCTTCGCGCTGTTTCCTTTCTTCGCGAAGTCTTTTAGCTTCGAGACTTTGTTCTTCTTTCTGCTGCGTGTCTTTATCGTTAGACATAGATTTTTTCTTTTTTACGAGAATAGTGTGATACAGAAAAATGGAGTAGAGCTAAAAGGAATCAAACCTTCAGTTTTTTCACTTCATTTCCACTTTTTCAGCTATTCTCAGTTTAGCACTACGGCTGCGGGGATTGCGTTCTTGCTCGTCAGCATCGGGAATAATAACTTTATTATTGACGGGACGCAAAGGAGAAAGACGATTACCAAAGAAATCCTCTTCCACCTTCCCTTCGGCATTGCCTGAGCGCATATAGTTCTTCACCATACGATCTTCCAATGAATGGTATGTCAACACCACAAGACGGCCACCCGGTTTCAGACAATTGATAGCTGCATCAAGCATATCGTGGAGGGCTTCCATTTCGTGGTTCACCTCGATGCGTAGTGCTTGAAACACTTTTGCCATGTCTTTCTTCTCACGATTGGCTCCAATGAGAGGGCGCACCAATGTGATGAGATCATTTACAGTAGCAATGGGATGGTCTGCTCTCCCTTTCACTATGGTATTGGCCAATCGGCGACCATTCTTTAGTTCACCATACAGCCAAAACAGGCGGGCAAGTTCTTCTTCCGAATAGCGATTACAAACATCGGCAGCCGTCAGTCCGTCGCGCTCATTCATACGCATATCCAGCGGAGCATCGAAACGAAACGAGAAACCGCGGGATTCATCATCGAAATGATGGGACGAAACGCCTAAATCAGCCAACAAGCCATCAATGCCCTCCACGCCATAATAGCGCATCCAATTACGAAGATACCGGAAGTTACTACGAACAAAGGTAAACTTTTGCTCATCCGCAGGGATATTTTGTTCGGCATCCGCGTCTTGGTCAAAGCTATACAAATGACCTTTAGAACCCAGCCGGCTGAGAATCTCGCGACTGTGTCCACCGCCACCAAAAGTAACATCCACATAGATGCCTTCGGGGCTGATTTGAAGTCCGTCAACACTCTCTTTCAAGAGAACGGGGATATGATATCCAGGAGCCGTAACTATCATAGCGGTGTAGACATTAATTGCTGTAAAGATTCTGTAAAATCGTCTGAACTGAGAAACGGCTCTACAGTGCGAGCAGCATCCCAAAGTTCGATGCGGTCGTCAAGACCCAAAAAGACGGTCTTACGATCTTCGCCCAACAACGCCTGAAAACGACGGGGTACAATGAAGCGCCCATTGGCATCAAGACTAAACACCTCAACATCGCTCAGAAATTGCCGAAACAGCATGGCCTCTTTCGGATTCCAACGATTCAAACGATTGCGCAATTCAGCCACTTCTTGTTCCCAAGAACTATAGGGATAGATGACCAAGCAGGGCTGATAAATATCCTGCTTGAGCACATAACGCTGCTCTCCCCCTTCGGCATCGGCCTGACGGCGGAAGTCGGCGGGAAAGAACAGACGCCCTTTTGCGTCCATCTTTGCCTGAATTTTCCCTGAGAATTGCATGACTGAACGAATCTTTCCGCAAAAGTAAGGACTTTTCCCCACATTTCCCCACTTTCTGTTAGAAAATCTTTTATCAAGCTAATAATTAAAATATTAGCTTCTAATTCTTAAACCCCTACTTTTCAAAGTAGAGGCTACAAAATCACTAAAAAAATCGGTTCTTCCCCGAACTGCGTTGAAGAGTTCTTTGCCCTTTTCTCCGCAATGATTAGTCCAACTTTCCAGTAGCCACGGAGACACATAAAGGGTTCTTCCGCTTCTCTCTCTGTAGCATACTTTCCACAGAGAATTTTTCCCCGGGAAATATAGGAGAAGAAGAGCCATAAGATGTAATCGCAAATAGGCTTATTGCGCTGAGGAATACAATAAGCCTGTCAGCTGGCGCCCTTATTGTGTCAGCTGACGCGCTTATTGTGTCAGCTGACGCCTTTATTGTAGCTACGGCTGCCATGCGAAAAGCTGAATAGGTGTAGACTTTCATCTCTCCCTGCATCTTATTTTTTATAGGGAGGAGAAGAAGAGGCTTATACACCTCAGGCGGAGGCGTGGATTACCTTTTTTTACTATCTTTGCACCGTATCACAATTTTTACATGACTGATTACACAGAGACGTGCAAAAGTAGCACCCTACTTTTCCTTCCACGTGTGTATCAGCCTCACTTAATCATCAATCATTCTCAACAATGAAAAGACTACTTCTTCTCCTATTGATTTTGTCGGCGTCACTTCCGACATATTCGCAAATGCTATTCTCCGAAAATCTTACCATGACGATAGATAGCACAAAAACCATACAGGGAACTCTCTTGCCTGTTTTGGATTTCAAGACTGAAAAGAAGAATGTGCTTACGTTCAAAAACACAACTAACCTCAACTTGCTGATAAAGCACAGACGAGTAATCAATTTAATAAACAAACTTGAATTCTCCACTTATGGTAAGAAAGTGACTGTGAGCGGAGGATACGTACATTCCGAATTTCGCTATTTGCTGGAACGAGCTTTCGAGGTATATCCCTACATAGAGTCGCAATGGGCAGATAGTAGAGGAATGAAATACAAGGTTTCTACTGGTGTACAATCGCGTTATAGACTTATAAATAGCGATCATTGCCTCATGTTTGCCGCTTTGGGAGCGTTTTTTGAATTCGAAAAATGGGAGTATCCAGACCCCACGGCTGGGACTTTTGCTTATAGCCGCAGCCTCAAAAGCAACTTTTCCATTAGCTTCAGACATCAACTGGGCGAGCATTGGGAGCTTACAACAACGGCTATTCATCAGGGAAAGCCCGACAACAGTTTTTTCAAGAAAGCTCGCTTTGGAGGAGCCGTCGATCTAAAATACAACATTACCCCTACAATTGGACTACGCGGAGCATATCGCCTCATCTACGATACAGCCCCGATTGTGCCTGTACGAAAAAACTACGAGTCAATTGAAGCCGGTATTGCTATCTCGTTTTAGGCAAATATAAAATAGAAGAAAGCATAGAAAAGCCTCCTTACTCTCAAAAAGTAAGGAGGCTTTTTATTTTGAGGAGAACCCTAAAGGATTCTCTTATTTGAGAAGACGAGCGGAAAGCTTCTCCAGCATATCTTGCGTCATTGTATCGAGATCAAAAGAAGGTTTCCAATCCCACTCTGTACGCGCTGCTGAGTCGTCGAGGCTGTTGGGCCAACTATTAGCAATACTCTGCTTGAGCGGATCTACATTGTACTCCATCTCGAACGCAGGGCGATACTTCTTGATGGCTGCAAAAATCTCTTCGGGTGCGAAACTCATTGAGGCAATGTTGAAGCCGTTATAGTGGACAAGGCGACTGGCATCAGCTTCCATCAGCTGAACACAAGCCTTGAGGGCGTCGGGCATGTACATCATGTCCATATAAGTGCCTTGTGCGATGGGGCAAACAAACTTCTCACCGCGCACAGCACTGTAGTAGATATCAACAGCATAGTCGGTAGTGCCGCCTCCGGGAGGAGTCACATTGGAAATCAAACCTGGGAAGCGAACGCTGCGGGTTTCGATGCCATACTTGCGGTGGTAGTAGTCGCTGAGCAACTCAGTAGTAACTTTGCTCACGCCGTAGATAGTGCGCGGACGTTGAATAGTATCCTGCGGAGTTTGGTCGGCAGGAGTTTCGGGGCCGAAGCTACCGATAGAGCTGGGAGTGAAGACGAAGCAGTTGTGCTGACGTGCCACTTCGAGCACCTTAATGAGACCGTCAATACCTATATGCCATGCCAAGAGAGGTTTATGCTCAGCCACAACAGAGAGCAAAGCAGCCAGGTTATAAATCGCGTCGATGTTATACTTTGTCACGATGCGCTCAATGGCTTCACCATCCGTAACGTCGCAAACTTCGGCGGGGCCACTTTCTGCAAGTTCGCCCTTAGGTTCTGCACCTACGATATAGCCAGCCACAACGTGGTCGTTGCCATAGATGCTACGCAACTTCATTGTGAGTTCTGAGCCAATTTGGCCCGTTGCTCCAATCACGAGAATATTCTTCATGATTACGAATACTTATATTTGGTTTGTTTGAGTTATATGTTTTCTAACAGAAGAAAGTATTGCTACTTACATTTTGCAATGCAAAGGAAATCTTTTTTTCTGAAATTAGCAACTAAGCACTTGATAAATTCGGAAAAACTTATTTACTTTGTGTCGAAATTAGAAACACTGTTGGAACAAATCATCTAACATATAAATTCCAAATTACTATGTACGGTAAACTTCAAGAACATCTGCAAAAGTCTTTGCAGAACCTTAAGGACGCTGGCCTCTACAAGACTGAACGTCTCATCGAAAGCCCTCAGGCTGCTGCTATTCAGGTGGGCGGAAAAGAAGTGCTCAACTTCTGCGCTAACAACTATCTGGGTTTGAGCAATCATCCGCGTCTCATTCAGGCTGCAAAGGATATGATGGACCGCCGCGGCTATGGTATGTCGAGCGTGCGCTTCATCTGTGGTACGCAGGATGTTCACAAAGAACTCGAAGCTGCTATTAGCGACTTCTTCAAAACAGAAGATACTATTCTCTATGCTGCTTGCTTCGATGCTAACGGCGGACTCTTTGGTAGTTTCCTCACGCAAGAGGACGCCATCATCTCCGATGCTCTCAACCATGCTTCCATCATTGATGGTGTGCGCCTCTGCAAGGCTGTGCGCTATCGCTACGCTAACGGCAATATGGAAGAATTGGAAAACTGCTTGAAAGAAGCTCAGGCTCAACGCTTCCGTATCATCTGCACCGATGGTGTATTCTCCATGGATGGCAATGTAGCTCCGATGGATAAGATCTGCGACTTGGCTGAAAAGTATGACGCTCTGGTCATGGTGGACGAAAGCCACTCTGCTGGCGTTGTGGGCAAAACGGGTCACGGCGTGAGCGAGTTCTACAACACTTATGGGCGTGTGGACATCTACACGGGCACACTGGGTAAGAGCTTCGGTGGCGCTGTGGGTGGTTTCACCACGGGTCGTAAAGAAATCATTGATATGCTCCGCCAGAGCAGCCGTCCGTATCTCTTCTCCAACTCTATCCCGCCTTCAGTAGTAGGTGCTGGTATTGAGACTTTCAAGATGCTCAAAGAGAGCACTGAGATTCACGACCACCTCGTGGAGAACGTCAACTACTTCCGCGACAAGATGCTCGCTGCTGGTTTCGACATCAAGCCCACACAGAGTGCCATTTGCGCCGTGATGCTCTACGACGCTCCGCTGAGCCAGAAGTTTGCTGCTGCATTGCAGGAAGAAGGCATCTTCGTAACGGGTTTCTTCTACCCCGTAGTGCCGAAGGGCGAAGCACGTATCCGCGTTCAGATTTCAGCGGGTCACACTCGCGAACAGCTCGACAAGTGTATCAATGCGTTCATCAAGATTGGCAAAGAACTCAACGTGCTGAAATAATCTGACCGACTGAGGTACAAACACATTCTCAAAACAGAAACAACAAGGGCTGCCCCGCAAGGAGCAGCCCTTATTTTTATCTCACTAAATATTGCGTAGAGTTAGAAGATGACCTTCTTACCATTAACAATGTTCACGCCCTTTTGCAACGTACTGCGGCGACGGCCTTGCAGGTCGTAGATGGTGGCATTCTTAGAGCCTACTTCTACTCCCTGAATACCACTATGCACACCATAGAATCCTTGCCAATAGTTTGCGGCTTTATAAGCTGCTTCTGCGCCAGCAGGAACGGTCAGCGTACAAGTGGTTTGATCCACAGAGGTGAAAGGATTACCCGTTGTGGCTGCAGGTGTCACTGTCTTTGACGTCAGAGCTCTTAGAGCGGCCGTACCGAGAGAAGAAGTACCGAGTGTCTGCAAAGAATCGGACAAAACAACTTGAGAAACAGCGGCATTCTCAAAGGCGTAGTCGCCAATGCGTGTCACGCCTGCGGGCACTGTAAAGCTACCCGTGAGCGCTGCTGGATAGTAGATCAGAACAGGCTCGTTGTAGTCGTGCTTCTGTGATGTTGTCACAACGATATTGCTAATGCGGCAACTACCTGTAGCTGTCAGCGTCACCTTCTGTTTTTGTCCCTCCCAGATCTTACCTGTAAGAGTGGCGGCATCTGAAGTAGCATTCCACAAACTAGCAGTCACTGCAATCTTTGTGATGCGCGTATTGTCGGGCACTTCAAAGGAGAGCGTTGCATCTTTCGGCAGACGCAACTCTGCGGGATTCGTTCCTTTCTTATACATATAGACAACCGTACTGCCATGTGTATGCGTCATCGTCACTGGACCTGAAATGAGGTCTTGAGTCAGTTCACCGTTAGCAGCTTTCAGCGGACTGTCGCTGGTATCGAGTCTCCATGCGTTACTTGCAAAATCGAAATCGTTATTAGCCACAATAGGTTGTGATGCCGTCTCTGGCGAATAGATAATTTCGCTATTCGTATAAAGCACACCGTTCATACTGTGGTACTTTGTATTGGCGGCATCCACTGTAATCTGTTGCACTTTCAAACTATTGCGGAAAGCATCAGCAGCGATTGTCTTCACGGTGGAAGGTATCGAAACAGAAATCAAGTTGGCACAGTTTGCAAAAGCGCCAGAGGCTATACCCACTACTGTATACTGGTGAGAACCTTCTACATAAGCAGCAGGAATACTAACAGCACCTGCATAAGAACCATTATCTTTAGCAACAACTTCTACTTGTGATTTCGTCACAAAGCGATATTTCAAAGTTCCATCTGTTGCTTCATCGCCCACAACATGTCCCACATAGTCGGCATCGAGATAATTGAAATTAACCGAACCATCATTTTGTATCGTGATCTTATAGACGGGTTTATCCAAGTCTTTTCCATTCAACAGCATGAAAGAAGGGTTGGACGTTTTGGTAATCTCTCTCTTAGTACCCGCACTTCCAGGGAAAAGTTCAGCAGCTGTTCCGCCTGTTCTTGTAACAACTGCGGAGAGATAGGTGCAACGCAGCCGATCCGCATCATTATTGAGCTGATTGTAGTACCACGACTGCTTGTCATAAGCCACGTGCTGCACAAACATTCCACGGCCAAAAGATTCGGGATACCATGTGCCAGGTTCGCGTTGCTCTAAAATGAAATACTCTCTATCGTCGGCATCATTGCGAATCAGAGCAGCGTTAGAACCTTCAGTGGAACCCACTTTGTAGAGGGTGATATTATCAGCTTCCGTAAGTTCGGGGATTTTCTCCCAACCCAGATAACTACGCTCATAGGCTGTGTAACCTATTGGTGCGCGGGCAGAGCCAGAAGGCAGGTAGCACCCCTGACACATGATGGACCATTTGCCCATTGTCACATCTCTATGTCCATAGTTGGTCACATAGAAGTCGGGCAAACCGAGAGCATGACCAAATTCATGACAGAACACACCCATACCCATCAACACATCACTGTTATTGCTACCATACAGCTCATTACCCACAAAGTAGGCATTGAAATGTACACCACTCATAGTAGTGTTAATGTCCATCTCCTGTGGCCAAAGTGTATCATCACCTCCGCCAGTGGCTTCGCCGCCACCAGCATAGAGAATACTCACGAGGGGCACAGCACCATTCACCGCATAGTCTCTGAAGTTAACGCCCTTGCTCACGGCAGCAGCAACGGCCTCGCGCACACATTGCGTTGTTCCGCTCTTATTGGTGTTGCTACCATAGGTGGCATAACCAGAATTGAGCGTCACTTTCGCCACCACCTTAAACGTAGGACGGAACATTCCGTTGGACTGGCTGATAAAGTAGTCGCGGGCAGAACCTTTACAACCTTCTTCTTCGCTATAACCTTGTTCGTTGAAAAAGCGATTCATCTTTTCAACAGTCGTGGTGGACTTAAACTTCAAATCCGAAAACTCCACCATGATAACAGGAATTGTCACATCGCCAATACTATTGACTGCGCCTACACCGCTCTTGCCGTATTCGCCCAAACCATCATCTGTAGAACTATAGATCACGTGATTCGGAGCATGGTGCTCCTCTGGGTTTTGGCGACGCATGATGCGCGTTGCATCTTCCTCCGTCAGGCGATTCTGAAGCAAAAAAGCCTTTTCTGCTACCGAACGCGACAACTCGTTATGAGCCAAAACGTTGGAAGGCAACAATCCCTTTTCACCCACAACGGCATAACATAAATCTTTATTGGCATTACGCACCAAGACTGCACCATCTGGGGTGGTAAAAAAATCGGTCATACGAGAGCCGTGACGATAAACGGCAACAACCGAACCGTCGCTCTGTGTGATATACTCCAGCTGGTACAAAGGCTGAACGGCCCAAGCACCAACAGTGAGCGTCAACAGAAGGACGAACAATGTCAATACTCTTTTCATATCAATTTGAATTTATACTATCTATTATAGAGGACTAAAACACAAAGATATAATATATTCTCGACTTTTTGTCTCTTTTTCGCCCCGTCCCTAAAAAAATATTGTAATTTAACACCTCAATAACATAAAAGGCGCGAGGAAAGCAACAAAAAGCAAACTCAACTTATCTATAACAAACCTATAAGTTCTCCCACTGAAAGCGTAGAGAGAGAAACTCAAATGTGAATAGATGTAGAAACTGTATAGACCACGTCTCACTCTCTCCCGCCTCCGCTCCCACAGTAACACAGAGTTACTCACGCCTCCGGCGGAGGCGCACCATGCTTAACCGCGGGTGATACCCGAGCCAAAGCGAGGGGGAACCCGTGGAGAAGTGGACAGAGAGGACTCCGACGCTGGAGGCATCGCACTGAAAGCGTAGAGAGAGGGACTCGGACAAGAATAAAAGTGGAAACTGTATATACTCTCTCCTGTTCTCCCACCTCCGCTCCCACAGTAACACAGAGTTACTCACGCCTCCAGCGGAGGCGCACTATGCTTAACCGCGGGTGATACCCGAGCCAAAGCGAGGGGGAACCCGTGGAGAAGTGGAAAGAGTATTTACTTTTCCTCTACAACAAAAAAATAAGATGCTGGGAGAGCTGAGAGCATACACATTTTTCGCTTTTCGCATGGTAGCCGTAGCTACAATAAGCGCGTCAGCTGACACAATAAGGAAGTCAGCTGACACAATAAGGAAGTCAGCTGACACAATAAGGTAGTCAGCTGACACAATAAGGTAGTCAGCTGATAGGCTTATTGTATTTCTCAGCGCAATAAGCCTATTTACGATTGTTATTCTTCCACATTTGGTAGAGAGTATGCCTCTATTTGGAAAGCAGCAGTAACTGCTGTGCGACACCGCCGGTGTCGGAGGGTAGTACTGCCTCTTATCCACGGGTTCACCCTTCGGGCATCACCCGCGGTTAAGCATGGGGTGTCCCCGCTGGGGACAATGAGTGAGTGCTCAGATTGCTCCAGCCTGCTCTAATCTCGCACATCGTATATGGCAGTGCGGATACTCTCACGCTCTATATTGCCGATCTCCACCCTCGCATATCGTATATAGTTTTTATAAGTACTCCACTCACTACATCCTTTCTACTCCCACAGCAACACAGAGCAACTCACGCCTCCGGCGGAGGCGAACCATGCTTAACCGCGGGTGATACCCGAGCCAAAGCGAGGGGGAACCCGTGGAGAAGTGGACAGACGACGGCTCTCACTTCCGACGCTGGAGGCGTCGCACTGAAAGCGTAGAGGGAGAAACTCGGAGAAGAATAAAAGTGGAAACTGTATATACTCTCTCCTGCTCTCACACCTCCGCTCCCACAGCAACACAGAATACCCCACGCCTCCGGCGGAGGCGAACCATGCTTAACCGCGGGTGATACCCGAGCCAAAGCGAGGGGGAACCCGTGGAGAAGTGGAAAGAGAGGACTCCGACGCCGGAGGCGTCGCACTGAAAGCGTAGAGGGAGAAACTCACATAATATCAGAAGTGCCTCAAAGAAGATAGTAACCTAAGGGGAAGACATAAAAAAGGGCGACTACCGTGTGGTAGTCGCCCTTTGAAGAGGGATTATAGATTTTTTACTTTCTAATCGTTTTTACTTTGCAAACAGCTGAACGTTGCGTTGTAGTGTTCCGTTGAAACCGAAAGGCTTGCTACTGCGGAGCTTGAGATCGAGTTTTGCTACTTGAGCAGGAGCTGCTTGACCTGTAACCTGGAGTATTTCTTTGAAGACACCAAATCCGCCAACATTAGGAATTGCATAGTAGCAATATAAGGTGAACACACCCTTTGAGTATGTGCTCTGGACTTTTGACTTACCAATAGCATAAGCATCAAGAGCAAATACAGGACCTAATACCTGACCTTTTTCTGAGTGAGTATAGCCTGTAGCGTTACCTGTCTTAGCATCAAACGATACAGTGTTGTCACTTGCTAAATTAAATGCAAAACCTGTAGTATTATTCCGGACAAACGGTTTGAAGAGATAGTTTCCAGTACCCTTATCGCCCTTGTAGATTACTACATCTGTTGATTGTCCGAACAGAGACGAAGTGAACTTACCTGTGTAAGCTGCTTTGAAGTTTTCAGGTTCAGAAGTACTTGCCATCGGGTCGACAACGAAAGATTTGCCATCAACCGTTGCAACGAGCTGATAATTGTCGTTGTAGGTGAGTTCGGCTTTCTTCTGTGTATTCTTACCTGTCACAGCTCCTCCATTGTTAGCGAAAGTGTAAGTGGCATCTTCCACGTCGTTATCGTTGAACACTGCTACACCTGTACCTTTGCCTTGTGCATCAAGCGGGTTAAGATTTGCCGTGAAGTACTTAGTAGAGTCGGAAGAATAGCCTTCCCACATACCTGCAATACTTGTTGGCTTAGCTTCAGCGCGCTCTGCTTGGAGGTGGAACTGCGTAGAACCATCACTCGTCGTCATTTGGAAAATGAAGTTCTTTGATGAGTGAAGGATAGCGAGATAAGCTGTTGCTGTCAGCTTCTTTGTTCCATTTTGACCATCGCCAAAGTAGCAAGAAGGAGCAGTGGCTTGAAGCATACCCGTAGAGTCAGAGTACTGTACGTCATGAGAAACCATAACCACCTTCACTTCACCACTATCAGGAGCTGTAGGGCGAGCTGTGCGGAGCACATAGAAGAGATCCTTACCTGCTGCATCTTTTGTCAAGATGCCTGTGTAGTCGTAGTTACCCTCTGTGCTAGCAACAGATTTCCATACTCCGTAGGGAAGACTCTTCTGATACTTCTGAACACCTTCGTCGAAGCGGTCATCTTTCAGACAGGACGTGAGTCCCAATCCGACCAATAGCATTAAAGCTAATGTTTTGATATACTGTTTCATTGTTGTATCGTTTTTATAGATTTTCGCTGATTACTTCCAGTTCTTCTGGAGGTTCTTGTTGGCCAGCAAGTCGTTGTATGGGATTTCCCAAACGAAGCGCTGATCTTTGCTATCTACAGTAAGCTCAATATTACGGTCTTTGTTGGCCTGCATGATAAGCTCACCATTCTGCATAGTCTGTCCCTTACGAGAGAAACCTTCACCCCAACGTTTCAGACCATCGAGGCGCTGACCTTCACCGATAAACTCACGGAACCATTCGTCCTTGATCAACTGGAAGAGCTCTGTGCCTGTCTTCGTTGTAGCAACAAGACCACGTGCTTGGCGAAGCGTGTTGAGATAATTCTGAGCATCGCTCGTGTTGCCTAAGCGGTAAGAAGCTTCTGCTGCAATCAGATACTGCTCTGCAATACGGAAAGGCTTATCAATATTGAGATATGTGTGTTCTGCATCAGCACCTGTCTTGTTCAAAGAAGCATTACCAGGGAACTTATTGAGCACATAGATGTTATCAGCAAACGTATTGACTTGCTTCACCCGCACAACTTCAAAGAAGGCATAACGGCGGATGTCTGAAACATCGTAAGCGTCGATGGTTGTCTGACTCGGCAGGAAGTAGGGAGAGTATGCTTGGTCAGAAGAGCTCCAGTTATGGTAAACGCTGTAATCTGAAGCGCCGCCATCATCCGGAGTGGCTGCGGGAACAAAGATAAACTCTTTACCTTCATCGTTCTCAAACTCAGAGAAGAGACCATCTCTCGTTGTTTCCAAACCGAAATGGGAATCGTCGATGAGCGACTTAGCCATCGCAACTGCATTTGCGTAATCCTCGTGGTAGAGATCAACGCGTGCTTCGAGCGCATTCAGCATTTGAGTAGATACCAACTCACGAGAAGAGGGATCCGTATTCTGAATGTATTTACGAGCTGAAGCCAAATCGGCCTTGATGAACTCAAAAGTGGCTTTGAGACTTGCGCGAGCCGGACGAGCGTTAACATCAACCGTTGTGATGAGCGGCAGACCCAACTGCTTGTCGGCTGTAGCGGGATCATAGTCAGCGCAATAGCGAACAGCCAACTGTGAATAAGCAAAAGCGCGCAAGAAGTAAGCTTCTGCCTTGTACTGTGCCATCGTCAGAGAATCGGACGTAGCAACAGGAATCTTTTCGCAGTTGTTCAAGAAGTTATTGGCTTGGTTGATAGCGGTAAACATTGTTTGCCACATACCGCCCATATCTCTTGAAGTGAACGACCAGTCGTAAGTTGCACCACCATTGTTGAGGTAGCCCTTACCTGGTTGATAGTAGTCAGCTTGAAGGTCAGAAGTGTACCATCCCACACCGCAGATACCGCGGATATAGGAGTGGATACCGATATTGAAGTTGGTAGCATCGCTAAACTTCTCCCAAGACTTTTCGTTATTGATTGACGTCGTAGGATATTGGTCAAGCTCGCAAGCTGTGAATACTGGCATTGCCAGAACAGCCAACATTGCTGCTTTAAATATACTCTTTTTCATAATTGTCAATGCGTTTAATGTTAGAATGTAACCTCTACGCCGAGAGAGAACTCACGCGTATTGGGATATGCACCCGCAGCAACGTTTGCATCGGTTTCAGGATCTGCACCCTTCCACTTCGTGATGGTGAGCAGGTTGCGTGCAGCAGCCGTTAGGCGGACATTGCGGATAAAGTTCGTTGCTTCCATCCAATGCTTCGGCAAATCGTAAGAGAGAGAGAGATTCTTCAGACGGCAGAAAGAAGCGTTGTGAAGGAGAGAGGTATCAAACTGATTGGAATAACCAAACTTCGGCACATTGGTGATATCGTCAGGCTGTGTCCACTGCTGGAGCAATGCGCGGTCGAGGTTCATACCAGAAGAGGCCATATTGCCACCACCCATGGTGAAGAATTCGATATTATCTTGCATATATTTACCAAGAACGTATGCAAAGTCAGCATTCAGCGTGAAGCCCTTCCAAGTTGCGGTGAGACCGAAACCACCTGTAACAGGTGCCCAGTACTTCTTACCTGTGTCTTGACTGAGATTTGACTGATCAAAATCCTTCGTCATCGTTTTTGAATCAAACACATGAGCATTGCCATCGCCAGTGTAGCCTTTCTTGTACCACATGATTTCACCATCCTTCTTATCAACACCAGCACGGATAGGCATATAATAACTAACAGCCTTACCCACGAAATAGCGAACACCTGTACCATCTGTTCCCCATTCATCCAAGCCGTAGAAGAGTTTCGTCACCTTGTTAGCATTGTAAGCTAAGTTACCGTAAACGTTCACATCCAGACCGTTCCAGTTCTTAACTGCGTCTACATTGAACTGCATTTCGATACCTTGGTTCAGCATTGTACCCACGTTCATCGTCTGTGAAGAGAAACCTGTGGTGTAAGGGAGAGGCACACTCATCAACATGTCCTTAGTGGTGCGGTGGTAGTAGTCCAACTCGAGATTCACGCGGTCGAAGAGACGAGCAGAGAAACCAACGTTGGCTTGAATTTGCGTTTCCCAACCAAGTTCCTCGTTAGCAGGAGAACTCAGCACCCAACCAGAATGTCCATTGTAGAGTGTAGAACCTGTCTTACCAAGACTTGAATAGTTACCGATACCAGAAGAGTTACCCGTAGAACCTACACTGGCTTTGAACTTCAGATCGTTGAGCCAAGCAACGCCCTTCAAGAAGTCTTCTGCCTTCATGTCCCACATCAAACCACCTGAAGCAAAGGTTGCTGAACGATTGTTCTTACCAAAGCGAGAGCTGCGGTCGTTACGAACCGTTACGTTAGCAAAGTATTTATTTCTCAAGTTATAGTCTACACGACCGAAGAAAGAGAGATATTCATACTTCGTGTGACCATAAAGATTGGGGAGTTCGGCTTTCGTACCAGAACCTACTTCCATCAAGCGAGGATCGCTCTGACCACGAGTGTAGCTATTGAACGCACTGCTTGTGCCCTTGATACCTTCCTGACCAAGGAGGAATGTCAGATGATGGTCTTCTTTGATATCAAACTTATACTCCGCTGTATTCGTGATAGTAAAGCTTGCAAAACGATCGAAGTATTCGTTAGCCTGACCACCATCCTTTGTTTTCAACCAAGGAGCAGTGGGGAGCAACTTAGTATTCTGTCTCGTATCAGCAGCATCCACACCGAGCTGTGAACGCAGTGTCAGGCCGCGCATCGGGGTGAGCTGAACGAAAGCAGTACCTGTGATACGAGCTTCATTGATAAGACGAGGACGAAACTTGTTAAGAGTCTCCAACTTATATTCACCTATTTCTGGGAAATAGTCCTTCTTATTGCCATTTTCATCATACGGATTCCAATAAGGCGGCAGGAGGACAGAACCTAACACAGGGTTGTTCCAGACATAGAGAGAACCATTTTTTGCATTAGAGTCCACGTTACGTTCGTCGTAGTTCAAACCTACGTTCACACCATAACGGAACCAATCGAGAGCTTGTGACTCAATGTTGGTACGTACAGTGTAGCGTTTGAACTGAGAATACGGTGTCAGACCCTCTTTCTTCATCAAAGAGGCAGAAGTATAATAAACAGTCTTATCACCACCACCCTGCACACTAAATGTTGTATTATAAATAGGAGCAGAATCCTTATAGAAATACTTTAGCCAATCGGTGTTATAGCCTTGTTTCTTATATTTTGCATAATCAGCAGCAGAAATAACACCATTCTTGAGCTGATACTCGAGCAATTCGGCTGTATTCATTGGATTACCCTGGCGACGTGCCAACTGGCTCCAACCAATGCTCTGACCTACCTTCACAACGGCACGCTCGTTGGCGTGACCTTTCTTAGTAGTTACATAGATAACACCATTGGCTGCACGAGAACCGTAGATAGATGTTGCAGAAGCATCACGAAGCACCGTGTAGCTGGCGATATCGTTCTGGTTCATCATGTAGAACACATCTGAAGCAACAGGAGAGCCATCAATCACGAACAAAGGCTCATTACCACCATTCAGAGAACCGTTACCACGCACGGTAGTACTCATACCAGAAACGGAACCAGCATCACCCGAGCTACTGAGAATCTGAACACCAGCAACCTTACCTTGCAAAGCGTCGAGAGCAGTAGTCACAGGTTTGTTTTCGATCTTGTCGGAACTAACTTTCGTTACAGAACCAACAACCGTACCCAACTTCTTAGCAGTACCATAACCTACGACAACAGCTTCCTCGAGCATCTGCTTGTCCTTGAGAACAATATTCATATTGCCAGCAACGCTCACGCTTTGCTTTTCCATACCAACGTAAGAGACCTCAAGCTGTTTTGCAGAAGAAGGAACACTGGACAGCGTAAAATTACCGTTGGTGTCGGTTTGCGTCCAAATCTTAGTTCCTTGAACTCGAACAGTTGCACCGGCTACGGGTTCTCCGTTTGCGTCCGCAACATGACCAGTCACGCGCTTCTGCGCAGTCATTGAACCTGCTGTAAGCAAGCACGCAGACAAAAGCACTAACTTCTTGTTCATAATATAACCATTAAATTAAACAATAATATACAATGTTGTTAATGTATTAGTATCTTAAGATAAAGAAACGAAGCATGGAAGCAAGGAGTTCACTTTCCCCTACTACTTTTCATTTTCCTCAAAATACACTCACTTAGAATATTCATCTACCACCTCGGTGCACCACCCATAAAAACAGAGTGGAAGCAAAGTCGAAGTAAAAGTGACTTTTTGCAAATGTACACCTTTTTCGTTAACTTCCAAATAAAAATTAGTTTTTTGAGCATTTTTTTAACACAGAGCCGCTTTTTCATTGATTTCCGACTTTTTGAACAAGTATATTTGAAAGGCGAGCTTGGCATTTTTAGCCTTAAAAAAGTTTTACTTCTCTCTTTTTCCGTTCTCAGTAAAGTTCCTTTTTGATAGGTTTATACCTCTTTTTAATAGTTTCATTCCTCTTTTAGCTTTACAAATGCTCTATTTTAGACTTCGCTTTTATTCTGCTTTCGTCAAAAAAACTTATACTTAACTCTATTTTTAGCAAAAACCACAAGGAGATTCTTCTAACAAAAGAAAAAGATTACGGAACACCTAAATAGTAATAAAGAAAGCGCTCTCACCTCTGCTCTCGCATCCACACAGAGCCGCCTCCGGAGGAGGCGCACCATGCGTAACCGCGGGTGATACCCGAGCGGAGCGAGGGGGAACCCGTGGAAAAGTGGACTGAGAGGATTCCGACACCGGTGGCGTCGCACTGAAAGCGGCGAGGAATAAACTCGGATAGGCAGCAGTGGATGCTGTGCGACACCACCGGTGTCGGAGTATTGCTTCAGCCCCTCCCCACGGGTTCACCCTTCGGGCATCACCCGCGGTTAAGCATGGGGTGTCCCCGCCGGGGACAGTGGATGAGCACGCGAGAGGATATTCCGCTCACCTCCACCCACGCGTATCGTATATGGTCTTGTAGATGCTCTCACTCACTGCATCGCCTAATCCTGCCCCCATACCGTATATGGTCTTGCAGATACTCTCGCTCACTGCACGACTTTCGCATCCACCTCCACACAGAACCGCCTCCGGAGGAGGCGCACCATGCGTAACCGCGGGTGATACCCGAGCGGAGCG